>NZ_RCOE01000100.1:0-17027 GCF_004321495.1 Pseudomonas sp. Sample_10 | reverse complement strand
AGGAAGATGGTCAGGAAGGCGCCGAAGGCGATCGTCCACGCCGCCGCTCCCGTGGTCAGCGTCGCCGCAGCAACCGTCGCGAGCGTCAGCGTGATGCCAACGGCAACGTGATCGAAGGTTCGGAAGAGTCCGAAGCTGGCGACAACGCTGAAGCGCCAAGCACTGCCGATCTGGCCGCCGGCCTGGCTGTTACCGCAGCCGTTGCCAGCAGCGTGATCAGCGCTCCGGCCGAAGCACAAGCTCACGAGCAAGCCGAACGCGCCACTGCCGCCACCCTGGAGACTGCTCCAGTTGAAGCGCCAGTCGTTGAAGCGACCACGCCGGTAGAAGTAACCGCTTCCCCGGAAATCGAAGTGGCCCAGGCACCAGAAGCACAACCTGTGGTTGAAGCGCCTGCTGAACCAGCCGCGGTTGCCGAAGCGCCTGCGGTGGTTGCAGAACCGGTTGTTGAAACCGTGACTGAAACCGTTCGTGAAGTCCGCGAAGAGCAAACTGCGTTCAACTGGGTCTCCGAGCCAGCCGTTGCCGAAACTCCAGCACCGGCTGCCGAAGCTGAAGTGCCCGCAGCGTCGGTTTCCGAACCGGTCGTTGCCGCTGCCGAGCCAGCCCCGGTTGTAGAAGCACCGGTCGTCGCCGAAGCGCCAGCACCTGTCGTTGAAGCGGCTCCGGTCAGCGCCCTGACGCCAAGCGGCCGTGCGCCGAACGACCCGCGTGAAGTGCGTCGTCGCAAGCGTGAAGAAGAGCGCCTGCAGAAGGAAGCCGAACTGGCTGCCGCTGCTGCTCAGACTGAAGCTGCTGTCGCGGCACCGGTTGCTGCCGACGTGGTCGAGGCAGCACCTGCCCCGGCTGCCGAAGTCGCCGCCGAGCAGGTTGAGTCGGTGATCGAGGAAGCACCGCGCTCCGTACAGGAAGCGGTAGAGCAACACGAACAAGCCGAGGAAAAGGAACACGAGCCTAAACCACTCGTCTGATTCCATCGGTCAATAAAAAGCCCCGCCTGGTGAACCCAGGCGGGGCTTTTTATTGTTTGATTAAAGCTTAAAAGATCAACTTTTCCGGCACGTCCACGTCCCACAACACACCAGGATCATCCACCGCGACTTCAACCACTCGCCCCTGTGCAAACAGCGGCTTGGCCCCGCGATCACCTGACAGCGCCATCATCCCTGAACCAAAACTGCGGCCAAAACCCACCGGATGGCCATATTCGCCGTCCTGAACCGGCACACTGATACAGTCGTCAGCCACCTGCGCCACAACGTGTTCAATGCTCGAAGGCAGGATGAACGGCATATCCCCCAACACCATCAACCACCCACCGAGCTGCGCACAAGCCGCCACGCCAGCGGCGATGCTGTCACCCATTCCCGTGGATTCGACCAGCACGATCTCGCAGCCATAAGCCTTGGCCATCCGAATCACCTGCGGGCGATCCGCCGTGGTGACCAGCACACGTTGGTCCAACGTGGCCGGCAGATTCACCAGCACCTGCTCGATCACCGAACGGACAGCGCCATCCCGCCCTTTACAGTCCGCCAGCAACTTGTCTTTTTCCTCACCCGCCACCTGCCGGAACCGACTGCCCTGCCCCGCCGCCAGAACGATGACTCCGATGGGCTCGTTCATACGCCCTCCCGCAACGGTTTTTTCTGTTTCAACTCAACACCGTTCTTGATCGCCACAATCTCGGCCATCAGCGACAACGCGATTTCCGCCGGGCTGTGGCTGCCAATGTGCAGGCCGATCGGGCCATGCAGCCGTTCGATGGACTGTTGCGACAAACCCAGCTGCGCGAGGTTTTCCCGGCGCTTGTGGCTGTTGATCCGCGAGCCCAATGCGCCAACATAGAATGCTTTGGAATCCAGGGCGGTGAGCAGCGCCATGTCGTCCAGCCGCGGGTCGTGCGTCAGCGCAACAATCGCTGTGCGCTCGTCGGTCTGGATGCTGAGCACTGCGTCGTCGGGCATGCCCGAGACGAAGCGCCCGTGCTGCTCCTCCCAACCGTAGACGAATTCAGTGCGCGGATCGCAGATCAGCACTTCGAAATCCAGCAGTCGTGCCATTTCGGCGACATATCGGGACAATTGTCCCGCGCCGATCAGTAGCATGCGCCAGCGCGGACCATAAATGGCCCGCAGCGTCTTTCCATCAAACGTCAGCACGTCCGATTTGTCGGCCGCTTGCAAAAGCACTTTGCCCGATTCGATATCCAGCGAACGCGCGACGATTTGATGATCCTCGCAGCGCGTCAGCAACTCGGCCACCCAATCCACATCGCCGACCCGCTCTTCGGTCAAACGCAACGTGCCGCCGCAGGGCAAACCGAAACGTGCGGCCTCCTCGCGGGTGACGCCATAGGTAATCAACTGTACCGGCGGCCCGTCGCAGGGCATTCGACCGTCATGCAACCGTGCAATCAGGTCATCTTCGACGCAACCGCCGGACACTGAGCCGATCACGACACCGTCCTCGCGCAACGCGAGCATCGCACCCGGCGCCCGGGGCGCGGTGCCCCAGGTCTGGACCACGCTGTACAACACCACTCGCTTTCCGGCGCGGCGCCACTCCAGCACGCTGCGCAGGACGTTCAGATCGACGCTGTCCATCAGGCTTGCGCCTTGCGCCAGTCTTGCAGTTGATAGCGAACCGGCAGGTCGCGAATGCGTTTGCCGGTGGCGGCGAAGATCGCGTTACACAGCGCCGGGGCAATCGGCGGCACACCCGGCTCACCCACACCGCCCAAGGGTACGGTGCCGGGTGGTGTGACCAGATGCACAGCGACTTCCTTCGGTGCCAGCGACATGCGCGCCACTTCGTACATGTGGAAGTTATCCTGCTGGACCTTGCCATCCTTGAAGCTGATCTCGCCCAGCACCGCATTGCCCAGCCCCATCACGCAAGCGCCTTCAAACTGCGCGCGAATCCGCTCGGGATTGATCTGCGGCCCGCAATCCACGGCGATGTCAGCCTTGTGCACGAGCAACGTGCCATCGTCTTTGACTTCGACCTCGATCACCGCCGCCACGTAGGT
This sequence comes from Pseudomonas sp. Sample_10, assembly GCF_004321495.1. Taxonomy (NCBI): domain Bacteria; kingdom Pseudomonadati; phylum Pseudomonadota; class Gammaproteobacteria; order Pseudomonadales; family Pseudomonadaceae; genus Pseudomonas; species Pseudomonas sp. Sample_10. The sequence goes on along the minus strand of NZ_RCOE01000100.1, from coordinate 13,996 downwards.
GACGAAGCTGTAATGTACCGCCAGCCCCAGGCCCCGGCCCTTCGGCAACTCGCGGCCCCAACCCGCGGCTTTGGCAGCGGTTTCCAGCACGGTACGCAGTCGCCCGGTATCGATCGGATAGCGCTCGGGCGATTCGCCGTAGTTCCATTCCTCACTCAGGGTGCGCGGATCGATCTGCCGGTCCGGTCCAAGCAACTTGATCTGGTACTTGAGCGGGTCTTGCCCGGCCTTGTGCGCCAGTTCGTCGATAAAGCTCTGGATCGCGAAACCATGCGGGATGTTCGACACCGAGCGATACCAGCCCACGCGGGTGTGCACGGTGGCTTCGGGGTTTTCCAGGCGCACATTCGGGATGGCGTAGGCCATGTTGGTGAAGCCCATGCCCAACTCGAAAGCCGCCTCGTGATTCATGCCCGGCGCGAACAATGCGGTAATGCTCGGCGCAACCGTCCGGTGCAGCCAACCGGATGGCAGGCCGTCCTTGTTCAGGCTGGCCTTGAGGTATTCGGCCGAGACGGTGTGGAAGTAGGAACAATGGATATCGTCTTCACGGGTCCATTGCACACGCACAGCCTTGCCGGGAAACTCTTTGGCGAGAATGGCCGCTTCGATGATGAAGTCGGGTTTGGACTTGCGACCGAAACCGCCGCCAAGCAAGGTCACGTTGAACGTGACGTTATCGAACGGCAGACCCAGACGCTCGCCGATCCGTTCGCGGGTGACCTGTGGCGCCTGACTTGGCCCCCACGCTTCACAGGCGCCATCCTTGTAGCGGGCGATGGCGACCATCGGCTCCATTGGCGATTGCGACAGGTGCGGCAGATAGTAGGAGGCCTCCAGCGTGCTGTCGGCGCTGCTCATGGCTTCGTCGATGTTTCCGGTATTGCGGACGACTTTGCCTGGCTTGAGGGAGGCGGCTTCGAGTTCCTTGCGGTAGGCGATCGAATCGTAGCTGGCATTGGCGCCGTCATCCCACTCGATTTTCAGCGCTTCGCGGCCCTTGATCGCCGCCCAGGTATTGTTCGCCACCACGGCGATTCCGCCCAATGGTTGGAACTCCGATGGCAGCGGACGACTTTCGATCTGCAGCACCTTGACCACGCCCGGGACTTTCATCGCCGCAGTGGCATCGAAGCTTTTGACCTTGCCACCGTAGACCGCAGGCCGGGCAATGGTGGCGTACAACATGCCGTCGAAATGCACATCGGCGCCATACACTGCCCGGCCGTTGACAATGTCGTCACCGTCGATGGCCTTGCTGCCTTCCTTGCCGATGTAGCGAAATTCCGAGGGTTGCTTGAGCTTCAGGCTGTCCCGCGGCGGAACGGCCAAGGCACCGGCGGCTGCGGCCAGCGCGCCATACTCCAGTTCACGGCCGGACGGCTTGTGGATGACTTTGTGCAGCTGCGCATGGCATTCGCCGACCGGCACTTTCCACTGATCGGCAGCGGCCTGCTCCAGCATGGTCCGCGCGGCGGCGCCACAGCGGCGCATCGGCTCGTACCAGTGGCGCATGCTGCGCGAACCGTCGGTGTCCTGGTTGCCGAAGCGCACTTCGTCACCCGGCGCCTGCCGCACTTTGACTCGCGCCCAATCAGCTTCCAGTTCATCGGCAACCACCATGGTCAGACTGGTGCGCACGCCCTGGCCCATTTCCGAACGGTTGCAAACAACGGTTACCGTGCCATCGGCGGCGATGCTGACGTACACCTTGGGGTCATCCACCCAACCATTGGGCATGCCGTCGGCGCCGAATTTCTTCACTTCTTCGGCAAACGCGTCTTGCCAGCCCCAGCTTGCGGCAACCACCAGGGCACCCGCAGCGCCCACGCCCTTGAGAAAACCACGGCGACTGAGGTTGCTCAGGGCGAAATCCATTGGTAACTGGCTCATGCCTTGGCCTCCTTCAGGTGGGTGGATGCCTGGCGGATGGCAGTCTTGATGCGGTTATAAGTGCCGCAGCGGCAGATATTGCCGACCATCGCCTCTTCGATCTGTTCGTCGCTGGGGTTCGGGTTGGTCTTGAGCAGGGCCGTGGCGGACATGATTTGTCCACCCTGGCAGTAACCGCATTGGGCCACCGCCGTATCGAGCCAGGCTTGTTGCACCACTTTACCTACCGGGTCGGCATGCAGGTTGTCGATGGTGGTGACGTTCTGGCCGACCACCGAGCCGATCGGCGTGATGCAACTACGCGCCGGCGCACCTCCGATATGAATGGTGCACGCGCCGCACAGGCCCATGCCGCAGCCGAATTTGGTGCCGTTATAGCCCGCCACGTCGCGGATAGCCCAGAGCAGCGGCATGTCCTCGGTGACGTCGAGTTGATGGTCTTGACCGTTGAGTTTCAGGGTAATCATGGGCACGCCCGCATATTTCTTGAGTTATGGGGTCGAGCAATCTGCCGTTGGATCTTGGTTCGGAACGCAGATCGGCTCAGGCTAATCGGCTCTCTTGCGCAAACGGCAGCGTCTGCACCGGGCCTTTGGTAGAATAAATCGTTTGCATCGTTAGCTGACTAAGTTAACCCAGCATTAACAAAAAAGCCCTGCACAATGGTCATTGTGCAGGGCTTGGGAATCAATCCTGAAAGCTTAGCTTCAATACCGGTTCGGCTCCATTTCCAGTTCGACATGAAAACGTTCTGAAATGTCTTTCTGAATACGCTGCGCCAGGTCGAGCAATTGCAAACCCGTGGCGCTGCCGTAGTTGACCAGCACCAGCGCCTGCAATTTATGCACGCCCGCGTCGGCATCACGGAAACCTTTCCAGCCTGCCCGCTCAATCAGCCAACCGGCGGCGATTTTCATCTGCCCGTCGGGTTGCGCATAGGCCACCAGATCCGGGTATTGGATTTTGAGCTGCGCGACAAGCGCCGCTGGCACCAACGGATTCTTGAAGAAACTGCCGGCATTGCCCAGTACCGCCGGGTCCGGCAGTTTTTCGTTGCGAATGCTGCAAATGGCCTGGCTGACATCGCTGGCGGTCGGGTGTTCGATGCCTTGCTCGGTCAGGCGCTGACGCACCGGGCCGTATTCCAGATGCAATGGCGCGACACGGTTGAGGGCAAAGCGAACGCGCAAAATCAGCCAGCGCCCCGGTTGCTGTTTGAACAAACTGTCGCGGTAGGCGAAGTTGCACTCTTGCAGGCTGAAGTCGCGCAGTTCGCCACTCTGGCGATCAAGCGCGGTCAGACCGGCGAATACGTCCTTGATCTCGACCCCGTAAGCGCCGATGTTCTGCATGGGTGCTGCACCGACGGTGCCGGGAATCAGGCTGAGGTTTTCCAGGCCCGACAAGCCCTGTGCCAACGTGTGCTGCACGAACGGATGCCAAGGCTCACCGGCCTCGGCCTCAATCACCACGTTGTTGCCATCGTCGCTCACCACACGAATCCCGCGGGTGGCCATGCGCAGCACCAATGACTGGATATCCGCCGTCAGCAGCAAATTGCTGCCACCACCGATTACCAGCACCGGCACCTTATGCTCCAGCCCGTAGGCCAAGGCCTCCCGTACATCGGCGTCGCTATGGGCCTGGGCAAATAACCGTGCCTGGACATCCACGCCAAAGCTGTTGAACGGCTTGAGCGAAACCTGCGACCGAACCTGCAAACTCATAACCGTCCCTTCAGTTCGATCACCAGCAAATCACTGGCGCGCTCGATCAGATCCAGCACCTGCTCAAAGCCTTGGTCGCCGTCGTAATACGGGTCCGGGACTTCGTCGATTTCCACCTGATAGCGGCGCAGGAACAAATCCAGCTCAGCCTTGCCCTTTGCCGGTTGCAAAGCCTTGAGGTGGAGCAGATTGCTGTTGTCCATCGCCAGGATCAGGTCGTAGGTGGCGAAATCAGCTTTGGTCACTTGCTGGGCGCGTTGGGCTGACAGATCGTAGCCACGCAGCTTCGCCGCCGCCTGGCTGCGCTTGTCCGGCGCCCTGCCGACATGCCAGTCGCCGGTGCCGGCAGAGGCGACTTCGACCTGACCGGCCAGCCCCGCCTCACGCAGTTTGTGGCGCAACACGCCTTCAGCCGTGGGTGAACGGCAGATGTTGCCCAGGCAGACAAACAGAACCCGCATCAGGCCTCCAGCAGGCGACGAACGCGCTCAAGGTCTTCAACAGTATCGACGCCCGGAGGTGGCGCGATCAGCGCATCGGCGACGTGAATGCGCACGCCGTGCCACAGGGCCCGCAACTGTTCCAGGCACTCGGTGTTTTCCAGCCAGCATGGCCCCCAGCTGACGAAGTCATTCAGGAAACCGGCGCGGTAGGCGTAGATGCCGATATGGCGACGATACGGCACGCCTTCCGGCAATTGCTCGCGGCTCTGGGCGAACGCGTCCCGTGCCCATGGCAGCGTGGCACGACTGAAGGTCAGCGCCAGGCCATTGAGGTCGCTGACCACTTTCACCACGTTGGGATTGAACAGGGTTTCCACGTCGTCGATCGGCTCGGCCAGGGTGGCCATGCGCGCTTCGGTATGCAGAGCCAGGTTGGCGGCGACTTGATCGATCACGCTCGCCGGGATCAACGGCTCATCACCCTGGACATTGACTACGATAGCGTCAGGAGCAAGGCCCAGTTTCGCCGCGACTTCCGCCAGGCGATCGGTGCCGGAGTTGTGGTCTTCACGGGTCAGCACCACTTCGGCACCAAAGCCCTCGCAGGCCTCGACGATGCGCGCGTCATCAGTGGCAACCACCACACGCTGGGCACTGCTTTTGCTCGCCTGTTCCCAGACGTGCTGGATCATCGGCTTGCCGGCGATCAACAGCAGCGGTTTGCCGGGCAAACGGGTGGAGGCGTAGCGCGATGGAATGACAACGGTAAAGGCTGTGGTCATTTATCCAGACGCTCGTCGGTGGTCAGGGTGCGGGCTTCGGTTTCGAGCATCACCGGAATGCCATCGCGAATCGGGTACGCGAGGCCAGCGCCCTTGCTGATCAGCTCGGTCTTGTCGGCGCTGAGCTTGAGCGGGCCTTTGCAGACCGGGCAAGCGAGGATGTCGAGCAATTTGGTGTCCATGAGCATTCCCTGGATAAAAACGGATTTAAGGCAAGAGACGAGCCGGCAACAGGCGCATCAATTGCGTATCGAACCAGGCCACGAAGGCCGGCGTCGGCACAGCATCGACCGCCAGGTACCACCAGTCGGCAGCGGCGAAGGCACGGCACTTCACCGCGTCCTTTTCGGTCATCACCAACGGCAATGACGGGGTGAAATTCAAGGCCTGCAGGCTGTATTCGGCATGGTCGGCGAACGCGTGCGGGACTGGTTGCCAGTGTAGCGTTTCGAGGGTCTTGAAGAAACGCTGCGGATTGCCGATCCCGGCCACCGCGTGCAACGCCTGGCCCGAGGGAAAGTGATCGAGGGGACGTCGTTCGCCGCTTCGCAGATTGACCAGCGCAGTGGGTTGCAATTGAAAAGCAAACCCATCCTCACGATCGGCGGTGGCGCCGTTGTAGAGCACCGCGTCCACACTTTGCAGGCGCTCGGCCGGTTCGCGCAAAGGCCCGGCCGGCAAACAACGCCGATTACCCAGGCCACGGGCGGCGTCGATCAACACCAGCTCCAGATCCCGGGCCATTCGGTAATGCTGCATGCCATCATCGGACAGGATCAAATCCAGCGGTTCACTCGCAAGCAAGGCTTTGACGGCGTTGCTGCGGTTCGGGTCGATCATCAGCGGCACGCCGGTGCGCTGGACGATCAACAGCGGTTCGTCACCGGCAATTTCCGCGCTGTGCTGTGCTTCGACTCGCCATGGCAACTGCGGCGGTTTGGCGCCGTAGCCACGACTGACCACACCGACCCGCAAACCGCTGCGCTGGCAGTGATCGATCATCCACAAAATCAACGGCGTCTTGCCGGTGCCACCGACTGTAATGTTGCCCACCACGATCAGCGGCACCGGTGGCTGATAGATTTCCCCCTCGCCCGCCAAAAAGCGTTTGCGCTTTTTATCGACCACACGCCGATACAACCACTCCAGTGGCTGCAACAGCTTCAGCGCGGGATGGCCTCGGTACCATGCGGCTAACAGGCGATCGGACATGGCCATCAGGGCGCGGGCGGCGCCGCCTCGACTGTGGTCATGCGCAAGTGGCTGAAGCCAAGTTTGCCAGCGGCGTCCATCGCGGTGACGACGGACTGATGCTGGGACTTACCATCGGCACTGATCGACAGCGGCCGGCTGGTATCGCCGTTGGACTCCTTCTGCAATGCGTCCATCAGGCTGGCCAGATCACTTTTGGGCAGCACCTGGTTGTTGACCGAGAACACGCCGTCGGCACTGATGGCGATATCCAGCGGCTTGTTCTGGTCTTCGGCGGGCGATCCACTGACCGCTTCGGGAAGATCGACGCGCAGCTGGGTTTCACGGGTGAATGTGGTGGTCACAACGAAAAACAGCAGCAGGATAAACACCACATCGATCAGCGACGCGAGGTTGATGTCCACTGTTTCCCGCGGTTTGCGGCGGAATTTCACGCTTTGCCCTCAGCCAGATCCACGTCGCGGTCGCCCTGCACCACTTCGACCAGTTTGATCGCTTCCTGCTCCATCCCCACCACCAGCTCATCGATCCGGCGTTGCAGGAATCGATGGAAGAACACTGCCGGGATACCGACCATCAAACCGGCAGCCGTGGTGATCAGGGCCTTGGAGATACCACCGGCCAGCACCGACGCGTTGGTGGTCATGCCATTGCCGGTGAATGCGCTGAAAATATCGATCATGCCCAACACCGTACCGAGCAAGCCCAGCAGCGGCGCCATGGCGGCAATTGTGCCGAGCGCGTTGATGTAGCGCTCCAGATCGTGGATGACCCGTGCGGCAGCTTCTTCGATGCACTCTTTCATGATCTCGCGACCATGCTTGGAGTTGGCAAGGCCCGCGGCCAGGATTTCACCCAACGGCGAGTTGGCGCGCAGTTCCTTGAGCCTGTCCTTGTTGAGTTTCTTGTCCTTGATCCAGACCCAGACCTGACCGAGCAAATGCTCCGGCGTCACGCGGCTGGCCCGCAGGGTCCACAGACGCTCGGCAACGATTGCCATGGCCGCGATGGAACTCAGGATGATCGGCAGCATCATCCAGCCGCCGGATTTGACCAATTCCCACACAGTGTCAGTCCCCTCGAAAAAGTGCGCCACTCTAACATAGGGGGTGGACGCACCGAAGACCGTGATGTCGCATCCGGTCGGGCTTTAGTAACGCTCGGTTATTGAACCGATACTGGCGGGACGCGCCAGAACCGCCGCTCCAGACGCATCGAGCGGGGAGATTCAAACCGCCCCAGTTGCAGATGAATGGCACCTTCATGCGCACTGTCATGGATCGCAATGCCACGCTTGCGATAGCGCGCCACGACGGTTGGGTGCGGATGGCCGAATGAATTGCCGTGCCCACGAGAAATCAGCACCGCTTTAGGCTGCAAGCCATTGAGCAACGCCATGGACGACGAACTGCGGCTGCCATGATGCGGAGCCTGCAACCAGTCGGTCGGTACGGCCAATGGACTGTCGAGCAGCGATCGCTCGGCGGCGGCATCGATATCACCGGTCAACAACAAGCGCTCGCCATTGGCTTCGATCTGCAAAACACAGGACTTTTGATTGCTGTCACCGGCTGATGACCATTGCCAGAGCCGGAACCTCACCCCGTCCCAGATCCATTGCCGGTCGGTTTCACAGGCCTGGGCTTGCAACTCGGCAGGCAGTGCCAGCGGATCGCCACTGATGACTCGCTTCACAGCCAACCCCTTGGCGACCGCCAGGGCGCCGCCGGCATGATCGGCGTCGGCGTGGCTGATCAGCATCAAATCGAGCTCTTTTACGCCAAGCTTGCGCAATGAAGGCAACACCACCCGCTCGCCCAGATCGAAATCACCGAAGCGCGGGCCGGTGTCATACAGCAAGGCCTGATGGCGAGTGCGCACCAGGATCGCCAGGCCTTGCCCGACGTCCAGTTGCCAGATGTCGGCGATTCCTTCGGGCAACTCTGCCCGTGGAGGAAACACCAGCAACAGCAGCATCGGCCACCCCAACGGACGCATTGGCACGCCCTGGGGCAACAACAGAAGTAAGGCGCCCATGGCCCCCACGCACCCTACCCAGAACGGGATCGCCATGGGCACCCACGCTGCAATCCGCCCAGCGACCAATGCCAACCCCTTGAACAAAAAATCGATCAAACCGCCCGCGAGCCACAACAGGCCTTCACCTACGTGAGGCAACGGCAATAACAGGGTGCCGAGCAATGCAGGAGGCAATACCAGCAGACTGATCCATGGCACTGCCAGCAAATTGACCAATGGTCCGCTGACACTGATCGGCAATCCCAGCACCAACAGCAACGGCAGCAGGCCAATCGCGATCAGCCATTGGGCGCGGGTCCATGTTTGCCACCAACGCCAGGGGCCGAGACGACCGCCAAAGGTAAAAATCAAAACCGCGACTGCGGCGAAGGACAGCCAGAATCCCGGTTGCAGACTGGCCAGCGGGTCTAGCAGCAATACGCCATTGAGCGCCAGCAATAACGGCCACCAGGCACCCAGGTGACGAAAACGCAGACGCCACAACAACACCAGACCGATCATCAGACAGGCACGGCGAACCGGGACTTCAAACCCGGCCAACAATCCGTAAACCAGCGCGGCGATGAATGCCAGGCCGCAAGCCCAGGGCAGCCAAGGGAGGCGAGTTGGCCAGAGTCCATAGCGGGCCAGACCGGCGATCAGCAAGTACACCACGCCCGCCAGCAATCCAATGTGCTGACCGGAAATCACCAGCAAGTGCACGGTGCCGGTGTCTTGCAACACTTGCCAGTCTTCGCGGCTGAGCCCGGCACCATCGCCCAGCACCAACGCCGCCAGTGCCCCCGTTCGACCCTGTGCATCCACCGCCAGCAATCTTTGGCGGATGCCGTCACGCCAGGCCCATCGCGCCTCAACCAGTCGCGCGCCATCCTTGACCGTACCCGTCGCACCAATGCGTTGCGCCAATAGCCAAGCTTCGTAATCGAAGGCATGCGGATTGAGCAAGCCGGCAGGACGCTTCAACTTGACCGCCAATCGCCAGCGCTCGCCACTTTTCACCGGCGGGCCGTCGTACCAGGCCAGGCGCATGAGCGACGGCACGTCTGCGTGTCGCGACGTTGCCTGCGCCAATTCAAATCGAACAACCGCCTCGCCGTTCTCGGGCAATCCCGTCACCCGCCCTTCGACCCATCGGGTCTCACCGTCCAGATCCGGCGCCAAGCGGTCATCCAATGCCCAATGGGCCTGCGCGCAACCCCAACTCAAACCGAACAGAAAAAACGCCACCGGATAAGTTCTGAACGGCAGCAACATCAAACCCACAGCCGGCATCAACAGCCACAACCCGACCGGCGGCAATGCCGGTAAAAAACGCAAGGCCAGCAGACCCAACGCCAGCGCCATCATCCCTGTGCGCATAAGCCCGTCCTTGAGAGTCCAGACCTTAGGCATAGTCGTCTGGCGGCACGCTCGTCGTTATCAATTGTCACAAAGTCTGAATGGGCGCTTCATGGAATCGAGACATACTTGCCGCCTTGACCGACCGAGAATCCCTATGCCCCGGCGATTATTCAAACGTTACATGCCAGACCCGACCAGCATCAGGGAACATAAATCCTTACGCTTTCTCGGCACGCTGCTGCATGACCCGAACCTCTGGCACCTCAATCGCCACTCCGTCGCACGGGCCATGGCGGTTGGCTTGTTTGCGGCTTTTCTGCCGATTCCGTTGCAGATGCTGCTGGCCGCGACCCTTGCCATCGTGGTGCGCGGCAATATGCCGATTGCAGTAAGCCTGGTCTGGCTGACCAATCCGATCACCATGCCGGCAGTGTTCTTTTGTACCTATCAGACCGGCGCGTGGTTGCTGGATGTTCCCGCGCGGCATTTGCCGGATGAGCTGACCTGGGAATGGATCAGCGGCGAGCTGTCGACGTTGTGGCAGCCGTTTTTGCTGGGGTCGGTGGTGACGGGGCTGGTGTTGGGGGCATTGGCTTATTGCCTGGTGATGCTGTATTGGCGGTGGTGGGTCGCGCGGCAGTGGAGGCGGCGCAAGCAGAGTCGGATGTAATGGGGTGTCTTTCAGGTGGGTCGTGTACATACCGATACAGCAACCGAGGCGACCTTCGAGCCGACCTCGCTGAGGTCGAATGCATTCCCATACGGCACCGCGCCCTTTGTGGGAGCTGGCTTGTCGGGTCGCCGCATCGCAGCGATGGCGGCCTGACAGCCGACCAATCTCTACCTGATACCCCCCATCCCATTGTAGGAGCGAGCCTGCTCGCGAAAAACGTCCAGACACCGCGACCATCCAGCCAAGGCGCGTTATCGTTGACGACCATCGCGAGCAGGCTCGCTCCTACATGGGAACGGCTATATCCGCAAAATCATGGCTGATTGTCTGGCCGCCATCGCTGCGATGCGGCGACCCGACAAGCCAGCTCCCACTTGAAATGCGTACAATCCAGACAAACAGGCCGGCCGGTAGGCCGCCTCGGCCCTCTTGTTTCACCCGCCCCATCGGCAGGCTGAGTGGAGGCGTTTATCCGGGGGTGGGCGCGTAGCGCCGTGCGGCGCAGCCGCACACATCGAGAGGAGGTCGTCGCGAAGCAGACCGGAGGCGATGCCCCCGGATGAATGCCGGAGCGAAGGTACCCCGAGCCCCAGCGAGGGGCCGTACGTAAGGGGCGAGCGTTTTTTGGTTACTTTTTTTGGCGCTTGTAAAAAAGTGACTCGCCGTAAGGGCGAAACCATAAGTGGCCGTTACCGCAGAAACGGATATACACCCAAAATCCCCAAGAAAAACATCCTCAGGTCCGCATCCCCCGCCCACTCACCAACAACCGCGCACACCCAAAATACAAAATCACCGTCGCCACCACCATGAAGGCAATCGCCACGCTGATCCGGATATCCGAAACCCCAAGAATGCCGTAGCGGAAGGCGTTGACCATGTGCAGAACAGGGTTGGCCAACGACACGGTCTGCCAGAACGGCGGCAACAGCGTAATCGAATAAAACACCCCGCCCAGATAGGTCAACGGCGTCAGCACGAACGTCGGGATGATCGAAATGTCATCGAAGTTGCGCGCAAACACGGCGTTGATGAAGCCCAGCAGCGAGAAAATCGTCGCCGTCAGCACCACCACCAGGATGGTCACGCCCAGGTGATGCACTTGCAGATGGGTGAAGAACAGCGACAACAAGGTCACGATGATCCCGACCATCAACCCGCGCAACACGCCGCCCAGGACGTAGCCGATCAGAATCGTGTGTGGCGAGACCGGTGAAACCATCAGTTCTTCGATGGAACGCTGGAACTTGCTGCCGAAGAAACTCGACACCACGTTGCCGTAGGAGTTGGTGATCACCGACATCATGATCAGCCCCGGCACGATGTACTCCATGTAGGTGAAGCCGCCCATGTCGCCAATCTGCCGGCCGATCAGGTTACCGAAGATCACGAAGTACAGAACCATGGTGATGGCCGGTGGCAGCAGGGTCTGCGGCCAGATCCGGGTGAAGCGCCGGATTTCGCGGTAAACGATGGTGTTGAGGGCGACGAGGTTGGGTTGCAGCTCGGAACTCATACCGCCACCTTCGACAGATTTTTCTCCACCAGGGACACGAACAACTCCTCAAGGCGATTGGTTTTATTTCGCAGGCTCAACACTTCAATATTTTGCTGGGCAAGCTGGGTGAACAGCGCAGTGATCCCCATCGACTTGTCCACCTGGACTTCCAGCGTATGGCCGTCAAGCAGCCGTGATGGATAACCGAGCAACTGCGGTGGCGCACTGAGGCTGTTCTTCAGATCCAGCAGGAAGGTCTCGACGTGCAACTGGCCGAGCAACTGCTTCATGCTGGTGTTCTCGACGATGGTGCCGTGGTCGATGATGCCGATGTTGCGGCACAGCTGTTCAGCCTCTTCCAGGTAGTGCGTGGTGAGGATGATGGTAATGCCTTTCTGATTCAGTTCGGTGAGGAAGGTCCACATCGAACGACGCAGTTCGATGTCGACGCCGGCAGTCGGTTCGTCGAGGATCAACAGACGTGGTTCGTGAACCAGCGCGCGGGCAATCATCAGACGACGCTTCATGCCACCCGACAGTGAACGTGATGGCACGTCGCGCTTGTCCCACAGGCCGAGCTGGGTCAAGTACTGCTCAGCGCGTTCCTTGGCGACTTTCGACGGGATGCCGTAGTAACCGGCCTGGGTCACGACGATGTCGAAGGTCTTTTCGAACTGGTTGAAGTTGAATTCCTGGGGCACGACGCCAATGCAGCGCTTGAGTTGCGCAGGGTTCTTGTCCAGGTCATGACCGAAGATATTCACCGTGCCACTGGTCTTGTTCACCAGGGTCGAAAGAATGCCGATGGTCGTGGATTTGCCGGCACCGTTAGGGCCGAGCAAGGCGAAAAAGTCACCTTCGGCGACATCCAGATCGATACCACTCAAGGCCTGGAAACCGTTGCCGTAGGTTTTGGTTAGCTGCCGGATGGACAGAGCGGAACTCATATCGGATTACGCACCAAGAAGGGATGAAAAGGATAAATAAGGGCGAGCGGCGAACAACACAACCACAGTGCACCGCCGCAATGTTGCTTGTCCCCGCCGCACAAGTACAGTCAAGCGTGTCGATAGTAAGTATTAAGTCAACGCAGTCATGACCGCTTTCTGATAGGCCGGACGCTGCTTCAAACGGGCGTACCAGGCCTGAAGATGGGGCAGCGGCGCGCGCTCGATCGGCATCTCGAACCAGGCATAAATGAAACTGCCGAGGGGAATATCGCCCATGCCGATTTCATCGCCGGACAGGTATGGTTTGTTCGCCAGCGCCTGATCGGCCATTGCCAGCAAGCCTTCGCATTCGGTGATCGCCGCCTTGATGGCAGACCAATCCTGCTGCTCTGCGGGAGTGCGCAATACGCCCCAGAACACGGTGCGAAACGGCCCGGCGAAACTGGAGGTGGTCCAGTCCATCCACTTGTCAGCAGTGGCCCGCGCTCGCAGATCGGTTGGATACCACGCGGTGTCGGACGCATGCCTGGCCATCAGATAACGCACGATGGCGTTCGATTCCCACAACACAAAACCATCGTCCTCAATCACCGGCACACGGCCGTTGGGGTTCATGGCGCGATACTCGGGCGTATCGACAACACCAAAGGCGCCGCCCGCATCGATGGCTTCGTATGCCAGCCCCAACTCCTCGGCGGCCCACAACGGCTTTCTGACATTCGATGAATTTTTCCGACCCCAGATCTTCAGCATGACCGCCTCTCGATTGATGAATGCGCAGGCAGCATACGCCGGATCAGGTACGACTCAAATCGCTCTGCATGTCACCCAGCAACGGCGACAGCTGTTCGCCGAACAGATGCGGATAACACTTTTCCAGGTGCTCGAAAAAGAATGCCTCAGGCACATCGGCAAACTGGCCGTGATCGACGAGGTACTCCATCAGTTTCTCGCCGTCGCGGTTGAACGGATGGAAAACACTGTCATTGACTCCATCGAATTCCAGCGGCGCCACATTGAACAACTCGCAGAGTTTCTGGTTGAACGCCGGGGTCGCCTTGACCCAGCGACCCTGCAGGTAGAACTCGGTGTAGCCGTGCATGGCGAACATGTCGCTCTTGAGCAGCTCGAGCAGGCGCGGCGTCGACAAATGATTGCGCACATCCGCCAGGCCGATCCGCGCCGCAATGCCGCAATGCCGCGCGGCACCGGCCAGCAGCGTGGCTTTGGGCACGCAATAACTCTCCCCGGCCGCCAGGGCGTAACTGCCGCACAAAGTCTGCGGATCGCGACTGAAGGTGTACGGGTTGTAGCGCACGGCCTCGCGCACCGCGTAATAAAGGCTGATCGCCTGCTCAAGCGGGTCGCGACTGCTGCCACGGTGTTTTTCGGCGAACTCCACCACCGAGGGATGGTCACTATCGATGAAGCGGCCGG
>NZ_RCOE01000067.1:0-2638 GCF_004321495.1 Pseudomonas sp. Sample_10 | reverse complement strand
GGCGGGCAAACGGTCCTGCTTGAGGCCGAAGGCGATGTTCTGCGCCACCGTCATGTGCGGGAACAGTGCGTAGGACTGGAACATCATGTTGATCGGCCGTTCGTACGGCGGCATGTCGGTGATGTCGACACCGTCTAGCAGAATCCGGCCTTCGGTCGGGCGCTCGAAGCCGGCGAGCATGCGCAGCAGCGTCGATTTACCGGAACCGGAACCACCGAGCAGGGCGAAGATTTCGCCCTGATGGATTTCCAGGGACACATCGTCCACAGCGGTGGTTTCGTCGAATTTCTTGGTGACGCGGTCGACTTTCACCAGAACCTTTTTCGGTGCCTGGTGACCTTCAAGAGCCTTCCTGTAGATGCTGGAGGCGTTTGCCATGTGAAACTCCCAACAGGTTTCAGTCGTCGGGCCAACGCGGCCTGACTTAATAGTTGATTGCAAACCCGAGGCGAGCGATGCCGGCCAATTCATATGCGGTCCATGTGGGAGCTGGCTTGCCAGCGATGAGGCCCTGGCAGTCAACATGATCGTTGACTGACCAACCGTCATCGCTGGCAAGCCAGCTCCCACAGGGAATTGCATTTGCATTGCTGGCATCACCCATCCCGCCGGGTTTATTCGGCGCCGCCGTCCTGGCTGCCTGGTCGTGCTTGTTGTTATTGCAGTGTGTAGTTGTCGTGAAGGGCAGGCGCGCCAAGGCTCGCCTGTGATCTTCACGGGGCAGTAAATTGAATATTCGGGGTTTGAGTCAGCGCAAATTACGCAACGCCGCCCGTTGTCGGCACGCGTCACCAAACGCCTGGAAAATTCTCAGGTAGGGAGGGTTATCCAGCACCTGCCACTCCGGATGCCATTGCACACCGAGGGCGAAGGTTTTGCTGTGCTCGACCGAGACCGCCTCGATCAAGCCATCCGGCGCGACGGCTTCGGCGCGCAGGCCGGGGGCCAGTCGGTCAATGCCTTGGCTGTGAATCGAATTGACCTGGAACACCGTCGGCAGATCCAGCGCTTGGAACACACCGCCCGGTTGCACATTCACCTCATGTGCCGGAGCGTATTGCACGGCCAGGTCCGGGTGATTGGCTTCGCGATGATCGAGGAAGCCAGGGAGCTCATGGACCTTCTGATGCAGGCTGCCGCCGAACGCCACATTCATCTCCTGGAAACCCCGGCAGATGCCGAGCACCGGAACGCCGGCAGCGATGGCCGCACGGATCAGGGGGAGGGTGGTGGCATCCCGCGCCGGATCATGATCCGTGCCGGGGGCGCTGGCGGGGCCTTGATAGTGGAAGGGTTCCACATTCGAGGGCGAGCCGGTCAGCAATAGACCGTCAAGCTGCGGTAGCAGATCCTCGATTTCGGTCAGGTCGCCTAAGGAAGGAATAACGACGGGCAGCCCCAGCGCCGCAACGCTGACAGCGCGCAAGTACTTGTCGCCGCTGACGTGGTAGGGGTGCAGGCCAATCTGTTTGACGCACGCAGTAACGCCGATCAATGGCTTGAATGCCATTTTTATCACCTCGAAGTTTGACACTTGAACGAGCTTTTCCGGAGCTTAGCCTTGTTGATTTTAATTAACAACTCCCATGTAAAAAATTCTAAACGCCGCGCGTCCGATCTTCAGGATTTACAGGTGTTTCGAGGCTGGTTTGGCACTCTCGTGCCGCTTGGAGGCCCGAAAATAAAGGTTGAAAGGCGCGGTGTTCGCTATTGACTTCACTTTGCCTTTCGGATTGACTGGCTGCGTGAAAGGGCGGTGAACATAATAATTAACAGTAAAAAATAGGTGCATCATGTCGGTCCCTCTGCGTACCGTTCAACTCAACGAAGCAAACGCATTCCTTAAGAAATATCCTGAGGTTTTGTACGTCGACCTTCTGATTGCGGATATGAACGGTGTGGTGCGCGGCAAGCGCATCGAACGCACCAGTCTTCATAAGGTTTACGAGAAAGGCATCAACCTGCCGGCTTCCCTGTTTGCTCTGGACATCAATGGTTCCACGGTGGAAAGCACCGGCCTGGGTCTGGACATCGGCGACGCCGACCGTATCTGCTACCCGATCCCAGGCACCCTGAGCATCGAGCCATGGCAGAAGCGCCCGACCGCGCAACTGCTGATGACCATGCATGAAATCGAAGGCGAGCCGTTCTTCGCCGACCCGCGTGAAGTGCTGGCCAATGTCGTGCGCAAGTTCGACGACCTGGGGCTGACCATCTGCGCCGCGTTCGAACTGGAGTTCTACTTGATCGACCAGGACAACGTGAACGGTCGACCGCAGTCGCCACGTTCACCGGTGTCCGGCAAACGTCCGATCTCGACCCAGGTGTATTTGATCGACGATCTCGACGAATACGTCGACTGCCTGCAAGACATCCTCGAAGGCGCGAAAGAGCAGGGCATCCCGGCAGACGCCATCGTCAAGGAAAGCGCCCCGGCGCAATTCGAAGTCAACCTGCACCACGTGGCTGACCCGATCAAGGCGTGCGACTACGCCGTCCTGCTCAAGCGTCTGGTGAAGAACATCGCCTACGACCACGAGATGGACACCACCTTCATGGCCAAGCCGTATCCGGGCCAGGCGGGCAACGGTCTGCACGTGCACATTTCGATTCTCGACAAAGAAGGCAACAACATCTT
>NZ_RCOE01000047.1:0-17291 GCF_004321495.1 Pseudomonas sp. Sample_10 | reverse complement strand
GGAACGCGGAGCGTGACTTGAGGCATTCCCACGCAGAGCGTAGGAACGATCATCACTCAGGCGACGACCCCTGGCACCAGCGGAAATTCCAGGCTGGCAATGAATCCCCCCTCAGGATGATTGGCCAGCACCAGGCTCCCGCCATGCCGCTCCGCCGCACGCCGGGCGATGGCCAGACCCAGGCCATGCCCGGGCGCTGTCTGCCCGGGTGCCCGATAGAACGGCTCACCGAGCTGATTCAAGTGTTCGGTGTTTACCCCCGGCCCATGATCGCGCACGGTCACGACAATTTTCTCGCCATGACGTAGCGCCTGCATTTCAATCGGCAGCCCCCCTGGGGGATTGAAACGCTGGGCGTTGCGCAACAGGTTGTCCACGGCGCGCTCGATCATGGTCGGCCAGCCGGTGAGATTCAATTGTGGTTCGGCTTCCAGATGCACGAGTTGGTCAGGTGAGCCCAGTTGAGCATCTTTTTGCAAGGCATTGAGCAGCGCATTGAGATCCACCTCTTCGGCGCTGGCGTTATCGGCATCGACTCGCGCCAATACCAGAATCTCGCTGATCAGTGCTTCGAGCCGGTCGCACTCACGGGTCAGGCGCGGCCAGAGCTTTTCCCGTTCTTCAGGCGTGGCCCGTTCGGCCAATGCCAGCGCTATGCGCAGGCGGGCGAGGGGGGAGCGCAATTCGTGGGACACGTCACGCAGCAATTGCCGCTGACTGCTGATCAGGCTTTGCAGGCGTGCGCCCATGCGGTTGAAGTCGTTGGCCAGCACCCCGAACTCATCGCGGCGATTGGCCAGCTTGACCAGGCTGTTCTGCTGATAGGTGGTTTGCCCCAGATCATGCACGGCGCCGCGCAAACGGCTGAGCGGGCGGGTGATGGAGAGGGTCACGAACAGGCTGAACAGGGTCAGCACCACCAGCGCGATCCCTAGCGCACTCAATGGCCAGAGCAGGCTTTCGCGGTGCCAGGCATCGAGTTCCGGATGGGGAATGCGGTAGATCAGCAGGTAGGTATCGCCGGTTTTTTCGCTGGTGTATTCGTCGGTCAGACGACGCCAGGGCAGGCGGCGGTCATCGTTGTTCTGCCGTGCTTCGAAGGCTGCCGCGCGGCGCGGGAAGGTGCCGCGAACCACAGGGTCGCCACTTTCGTTGAGCACCTGAACGTCGATGTGATAATGGCGCTTGCGTTCCTGCAGGAGGTCTTGTGCTGCGTCCTCACCTTGAGATTCGTATATTTGCGTCCACTCTTGCGCCAGGGTGTTGAGACCCGGGTGGCGGCTGAGGATCCAGGCATCCTGGTTGAGCATGTGCCCGAGCAGAATGGAAAGCCCTGCAACCAGAGCGATGGCCAGCCAGAAGCTGGCCAGGATCCGCCAGAACAATGAACGCACAGAAAATCCTCGAACCAGACACAAATCAATGTAGGAGTGAGCCTGCTCGCGATGACGGTGTCTGAGTCAATAGTTGTATCAACTGACACTCCGTCATCGCGAGCAGGCTCACTCCTGCATGGAATCAATAACATCAGACCCAACGGTGTTCAGCCGTTGGGTCCTGGTTAACGCATTATTGCGCTTTTTGCGGTTGTTGCGCTTTCCAGGCCTTGAATTCGGCCCATTCGGCGCGACGCTCAGCCTGCTTTTTCTGGATTTCGTCGAATTTCTTCTGCTGATCCGGTTTCAGCAAGGCGCGGACATCAGCCTCCGCTTTTTTGTGGTTGGCGGCCATTTCGTCCTTCATGGCTTTCTGGTCGGCTGGCGACAGTTTCTCCAGGTATTTGTCGACCAGTTGCTTACGCTCATGCATCTGCTCGCCCATGATCTTGCGGATCTGCTCACGCTGTTCGCGGCTCAGGTCCAGCTGGCTGTAGGGGCCTTTACCGTGCATCCCGTGCATCTGACCGCCGTGGCGCGGGCTATCCATCGACCCATCCATCGGGCCGTGACCTTCAGGCATGGCCATGGCGACGGTGGGCAGGGCGGCGGCGAACATCAGAGCGATTAGGGTCTTGCGCATGGTGAATCTCCTTGTCTCATTCCCGGTACGTTCCGGATGAGTACAGATTACGCAGATCAAGGTCAGCGGCAGTCAGCGGAGTGTAAGGCTTGGGTAAAGATGGTTTTCTACCTTCCTGACAAAACAAACCCTGTGGGAACCGGTTGCCAGCGATGGCGTCATTGTTTTCGACGCATGGCTCAAGGCCCATAGCAGGCAAGCCAGCTCCCACAGTCAATCGGGTTGGGTTCAGAGACTGTAGTAATAGCCGCGGCTACGCAGGGCCACGATGCGCGGACGCCCATCGGGGTGCGGGCCGATTTTCTTGCGCAGGTTGCTGACGTGCATGTCCAGGCTGCGGTCATACAGGGTCAGCTTGCGGCCGAGGGCGATTTGCGCCAGTTCCTGTTTGTCCAGTGGCTCGCCGGGCTGCTTGAGCAGGGCTTCGAGCAGACGGCTTTCGGAAACCGTCAGGGTCAGTTCCTTTTCATCGATGCTGACCACACCGCGTACCGGGCTGAAACACAAGTCGCCCAGTTCCAATTGGCTGGACACCGCGGCCGGATGGCTGCGACGCAACACGGCGCGCAGCCGGGCGGTCAGCTCACGCGGGTCGCACGGTTTGGCCAGGTAATCATCGGCACCCAGTTCCAGACCCAGGATGCGATCCAGGGGTTCGCCGCGGGCCGAGAGCATCAGCACCGGCAGATCCGGGTGATCACTGCGTAACTGCTTGAGCAGTTCCAGGCCGCTGCCGTCCGGCAGCATCACATCCAGAACCACGGCCGCCGGAGAGGTTTCAGCCAGCGCACGACGGGCGCTCTGGCCATCGTGGCAGGCGCGAACCTGAAAGCCTTCCTGACTCAGCCAACTGCTCAGAAGCTCACACAGCTCCTGATCATCATCAATTAATAACAGTTCGCTCATGACTCACTCAATTTAGCCATTGTCGACGTTTTCGCCGTGCACCACTGGCGAAGATACCGCAGAGCAGGGCCAATAGCGCTACCCCGGCGCCAATGACGAACCACTGTTGCTGATCGGTCAGCAAACGCGGCAACACGCTGCCGGCCTGGGCCTCCTTGAGTTGCAGCTTCAGGCGCTGGTTCTCCTGGCGCAACCGGGTCAGCTGGGCGCTTTCGCGTTCGCCATCGGCATTCTGCAATTGTTTGCTCAGTTCTTCCCGTTGCCGTTCGCTTTCTTTCAAGCGTTGCTGCAACTCGTTGATCTGGCTGCCGGCGCTCAGGGACAAAGGCGTCGAACTGCCACCCTCGGAGCTTTCCTCACCGTGGGCGGGGGCCATGATCGACAACGTGACCAACAACAGACACAACGGACCTTTGCGCATCGCGACTCCTGATTCCAATACGAGTATTGGGAAGTTGTCGGCCGGCAAACGGGAATAATGAGCGCTTGAGAACG
This sequence comes from Pseudomonas sp. Sample_10, assembly GCF_004321495.1. Lineage (NCBI taxonomy): Bacteria > Pseudomonadati > Pseudomonadota > Gammaproteobacteria > Pseudomonadales > Pseudomonadaceae > Pseudomonas > Pseudomonas sp. Sample_10. The sequence continues at coordinate 13,871 of NZ_RCOE01000047.1, read as the reverse complement.
CGATGAACCGATAAGGTTCACCGCGTGAGGGAGGCGTTACGGCAGGACTTGCTTGAACGGTTTGACCAGAACGCTGGCGTAGACGCCTGCGGCGATGTACGGATCGGCATCGGCCCAGGCTTGTGCGGCGCTCAGCGAATCGAATTCGGCGACGATCAGGCTGCCGGTGAAACCCGCTGCGCCCGGATCATTGCTGTCGACAGCCGGATGTGGACCGGCCAGAACGATGCGACCTTCACCCTTGAGCACTTGCAGACGCTCAAGGTGCGCAGGCCGTGCGGCCAGGCGGGCTTCCAGGGAGTTGGCGACGTCTGTGGCAATGATTGCGTAAAGCATGTCAGTCCTCGGTTTTTGGCGATGGGGTATCGGCGTCGTGCAGATGACGGGACAGGTAGATGCCCTGGCCAATCAGGAACAGCAAGGTCATGCCCAGGCTGCCGAAGACCTTGAAGTCTACCCAGTAGCTCTGGAAGGTGAACGCGACGAACAGGTTGGCGGCACCGCAAAACAGGAAAAACACGATCCAGGCGATGTTCAGGCGCGTCCAGACAGGTTCCGGCAACGTCAGCGCGTGGCCCATGATGCGTTTGATCAGCAGGCGGTCACCGATGAAGTGGCTGCCGATGAAGCCCAGGGCGAACAGCCAGTTGACCACCGGCGCCTTCCATTTGAGGAAGGTTTCGCTGTGGAAGGCCAGGGTCAGGCTGCCGAAGACCAGACAGGCGACGAGGGTCAGCCACTGGCTCTTCTCCAGCTTGCGCTGTTTGATGAACAGCGCGCCGTAGACCACCAGCGAACTGATGATCAGCATCGCGGTAGCGCTGTAAATACCGCCTACAGTTACCTCATGGCCGGCGATGTCGACGACCCGTGGATCGATTTTGAAGACGATGAAAAACAGCAGGAGCGGGATGAAATCGATGAATTGTTTCACAGTGGCAGCCAGAAGCAGGATGTGGCGGCATAATAACAAACATATGGGCGCGCGATAGCGCCAGCTGATTTGAGGTTACAAAGCCCTGTGAATGTTGATTTGCACTGCCATAGCACGGCCTCCGATGGCGCCCTGGCGCCTGCGGTACTGGTTGCGCGTGCATTCGAGAAAGGCGTGCGAGTCCTGGCCTTGACCGATCACGATACCCTTGAAGGCATCGCCGAGGCCCGCGAAGCGGCGGATGCGCTGGGAATGCAACTGGTCAATGGCATCGAATTGTCCTGCACCTGGGGCGGGGCGACCATTCATGTGCTGGGCTACGGTTTCGACGTCCATGCCGCGCCATTGGTCGAGGCGATTGCCAAATTGCACGATGGCCGCTGGCTACGGTCCGAAGAAATAAGTCGCAAACTGGCGTTGAAAGGCATGCCGGGGGCGCTGGAAGGCGCCCGGCAGATCCAGCAGGAGCTGGGCGACAGTGGCAACGCTCCGGCCCGGCCGCATTTTGCCGACTGGATGGTCCGCGAAGGTTTTGTAAAGGATCGCGCCGAAGCGTTCCGCAAATGGCTGGGTGCCGGCAAGCTGGGCGACGTCAAGCAACACTGGCCGACCCTTGAAGACACCGTCGAAACCCTGCGCGCGGCCAAGGCCTGGGTCAGTCTGGCCCATCCTTGGCATTACGAGTTCACTCGCAGCAAGCGTCGTCGCCTGATTGCCGACTATATTCAAGCAGGCGGCCACGCGATCGAAGTGGTCAATGGCTATCAGCCCGCCGAGCAAGTGGGCAGCCTGGCCATCCTGGCTCGCGAGTTCGGTCTGCTGGTCAGCGCCGGCAGTGATTTCCATGGCCCGGGCGGGTGGTCGGAAATCGGTGAGTACCGCCCGCTCCCGGAGGATCTGCCACCCCTGTGGTGCCGATTCAAACATGACCCAGTTATTGCCGCCGTCTGAACAGGTAGAGAATGTGAGTCAATTTTTCCAGATTCATCCGGAAAACCCGCAAGCGCGCCTGATCAAACAGGCTGTCGAGATCATCCGTAGCGGCGGGGTGGTGATTTATCCCACGGACTCCTCCTACGCCATCGGTTGCCAGATCGGCGACAAGGTCGCCGTGGAGCGTGTGCGCCGTTTGCGTGGCCTGGACGACAAGCACAACTTCGCACTGATCTGCAGCGACCTGTCGCAACTGGGCCTGTTCGCCAAGATCGATACCGGCACTTTCCGCATTCTCAAGGCTCATCTGCCGGGGCCGTACACCTTCATTCTCAACGCCACCCGTGAAGTCCCGCGGCTGTTGCTGCACCCGAAAAAACGCACCATCGGCCTGCGGGTGCCGAGCCATCCGATCGCCTTGGCGTTGCTGGACCAACTCGGCGAGCCGCTGATGAGCGTGAGCCTGATCATGCCCGGTGAAACTGACCCGATGTTTGATCCTTATGAAATGCGCCAATTGCTCGAGCATCAGGTCGACCTGATCATCGACGGCGGTTTCGGCGGAATCAAGGCCTCCACGGTGATCAACCTCGCCGATGGCGAACCGGAAGTGATCCGCGTCGGTTGCGGCGATCCAACGCCGTTCATGGCCGAGGCGTAGATGTCTGCAGTAGAACCCGTCGACAGTCAGGCCGGAGCCCAGCAAGAGCTGCCATTCGCCATGGTCTATGGCCAGGCGGTCATGGAAATGCCGCTGGATCTGTACATCCCGCCGGATGCGCTGGAAGTCTTTCTCGAAGCCTTCGAAGGCCCGCTCGACCTGTTGCTGTACCTGATCCGCAAACAGAACATCAACATCCTCGACATCCCGGTGGCGGAAATCACCCGCCAGTACATGGGTTATGTCGAACTGATGCAGTCGGTGCGCCTGGAACTGGCCGCCGAATATCTGGTGATGGCCGCGATGCTGGCCGAGATCAAGTCGCGAATGCTGCTGCCGCGGGCCGAAACCGTCGAGGAAGAGGAAGAGGATCCGCGTGCCGAACTGATCCGCCGCTTGCAGGAGTACGAGCGTTTCAAGGCTGCGGCTGAAGGCATCGACGGCCTGAGTCGTGTGGGTCGCGATGTGCTGGTGCCCAAGCTCGACGCCCCGGAGGCACGGGCGCGCAAGTTGTTGCCGGATGTGCGCTTGTCAGAGTTGTTGATGTCGATGGCGGAAGTGTTACGCCGCGGCGACATGTTCGAAAGCCATCAGGTCAGCCGCGAGGCACTGTCGACCCGCGAACGCATGAGCGATGTACTGGAACGGCTCAAAGGCGGCGGTTTCGTGCCGTTCGTCGAGCTGTTCACCGCTGAAGAAGGGCGCCTGGGGGTTGTCGTGACGTTCATGGCCGTCCTCGAACTGGTCAAGGAATCCTTGGTCGAGTTGGTGCAGAATGAGCCGTTCGCCGCGATCCATGTCCGAGCCCGAGCCGAATAACGAGTTTAATCATGAACCTGAGTGAACCCCGCGAGCTGGCGCCATTGCTTGAAGCCTTTCTGTTGGCCTCGGGAAAGCCGCAATCCCTGGACCGTCTGTTCGAACTTTTCGAAGAGGGCGAACGGCCGGAGCCGGCGGTTTTCAAGAAAGCCCTGACCCTTCTCGGCAAGTCTTGCGATGGCCGGGCGTACGAGTTGAAAGAAGTCGCTTCCGGCTATCGTCTGCAAATCCGCGAGAAGTTTTCGCCGTGGGTCGGTCGCTTGTGGGAGGAACGACCGCAGCGCTATTCGCGGGCCATGCTCGAAACCATCGCCCTGATCGCCTATCGACAGCCGATCACCCGGGGCGAAATTGAAGATGTGCGGGGGGTGGCGGTCAACAGCCAGATCGTCAAGACGCTGATGGAGCGCGAGTGGATTCGTATTGTCGGTTACCGCGATGTGCCGGGCAAACCGGCGATGTTCGCCACCACCAAGGCGTTTCTCGATCACTTCAACCTGAAAAACCTCGACGATCTGCCGCCGCTGGCCGAGTTGCGCGAACTGGAGCCCGACCCGGTGCTCGATTTCGACGACGCGCCTGTTCCGGCGGCGTTGCAGGAATTGGCAGATGCCAGCGCCGAGCCGGAAGAGCCGAAGGAGGAAACCAGTTTCCACACGCTGTTGCTGGAACTGGACAGCATGGAAGAGGGGATCAAGACCGATTTCGACGATTTGTTGCGAGATGGCGTGGCGCCTGAGTTGGATTCGGAGCAGCCGGACATCGAGCCCGAAACTGAAGTTTTGCAGATCGAACCTGAGCCGGAAATTGAACCCGAGCAGGAAGACGACATCCTCGGCGTGGCCGAGGCCCGGGAAAAACTCCTGGCTGCCGTTGCCGCACTGGAACAGCCGAAACCCGAGCCTGAACTGAGCGACGAAGAAGCCGAAGCCCTGGCCCTGGCCGAAGCCATCGAAGCCGAACGCCGCCAATTCGAAGACTGACACAACCCTGTAGGAGCCGGCTTGCTGGCGATCGCATCACCGCTATTCCTCCGATGCACCGTGGTGATGCCATCGCCAGCAAGCCGGCTCCTACAGAAGGTTTGCAACCATCGAGGTCACCGGTCGGCGGAAAATTAAGTAAGTCACCATCGATCGGCTAGTCTCTGATGCGCAAACGCCCGCATGCGCGTATGATTCGCGACCCTTCGGCGATCCCTTCGCCCGAGTACCCAGTTTTCAGAACACACCGGGAGGTGCCCAGATGAGTATCAAAGACCAGAAAGACGACCAGGAAATCGGCCCAGCAGGCGAAAAACTGCAGAAAGTCCTCGCCCGTATCGGCGTCGGCTCGCGCCGTGACGTGGAAGCCTGGATCAGCCACGGCCGCATCAAGGTCAACGGCAAAGACGCCACCCTTGGCCAGCGTGTCGACATGCACGACGCCATCACCATCGATGGCAAGGTGATCAAGCGCGAAGAGGCTGCCGAGTCGGTCCGCCGTGTGATCATGTACAACAAGCCTGATGGCGAGATCTGCACCCGTGTCGACCCGGAAGGCCGCCCAACCGTGTTCGACAAGATGCCGCGCCCTAAAGAAGGCCGCTGGATCAACATCGGTCGTCTGGACATCAACACCACTGGTTTGCTGATGTTCACTACTGACGGTGAGCTGGCCAACCGCCTGATGCACCCTTCCTACGAAATGGACCGTGAATACGCGGTACGTGTGCGTGGCGAAGTCGACGACGAGATGATCGAGCGCCTGAAGGCTGGCGTTGTCCTTGAGGACGGCCCGGCCAAGTTCACCGATATCAAGCAGGCACCCGGTGGTGAAGGTTTCAACCACTGGTATCACTGCGTGGTAATGGAAGGTCGTAACCGTGAAGTTCGTCGTCTGTGGGAATCCCAGGGCCTGGTGGTCAGCCGTCTGAAGCGCGTGCGTTTCGGCCCGGTGTTCCTCAACTCCGACCTGCCGATGGGTCGCTGGCGCGAAATGAGCCAGTACGAAGTCGACATTTTGAGTGCCGAGGTTGGCCTGACGCCGGTCGCAATGCCGCAGATGAACGCCAAGAGCAAAGACAAGCTTGACCGGATGCAGCGTAAATCGTCGCGGCCGATGGCCAAGACCGAGCGCGTGCGGACTTTGCGTCCAGCCACTGGCGCGGCCGCTGCACCTGCCGCACCACGTGCAAGCCGTGAGCCGCAGATCGAAGGCGAGCGCCCAGGTCGCAAGCCTGTTGCCCGTCAGGACGGTGAGCGCGGCCCGCGTACGCCGCGTCCGGCCAATGGCCGTACCGAGCGTGGCGAAGGTCGTGGTACGCCGGTAGCGGATCGCCCGGCCGACACCAAGCGCCCGGCCAAGCCTGCGCCGAAGCGTCCGGGGATCAAGCTGGTCGACGGTGATACGCCATCGGGCAAGCGCCGTGGTGCACCAGCGGGTTCGGGTCAGCGCCCGGGCTTCGGTCGTCGCAAGCCGGAGTGAAGCAGCGGTAAGCTTCAGGCGACAAGCTGCATGTGAAAACGCCAACCTTCGGGTTGGCGTTTTTTTTCGTCCGGCTTTATGTCTGTGCTGTTTTTGAAGGCCTCATCGCGGGCAAGCTCAATCCCACAGCGTTCTATGCCGGGTACAAAACAGTGAATAAAACACAGATCCCTGTGGGCTTGCCCGCGATGGCGCCATATGCAGCACAGAGTTGCCCAAGGTGGAAAGCCAAAATTACAGCCTGTAAAGATTTCATGACGAAATCAACGGGTAAACCCCATGAAATCGCCTTCCCCTTGGTTTCGTAAGAAAATTCTTACGCGCCATTGCCTCGCATCCATCTTTCACCGCTCTAGCCCGCTTGTTTCAATACGCCATGCAGGGTCAGATGCGCGCCATGCCTGTCGTGCAGGTGCATAACAAAAAGGAGGCGCAATGAACGCCGCAATCCGTTTTCATTTCTCCGCAAGGGGCGTTTGGTTATTCGTCCCTGTCGCTGATCCGCAAGGGTCTGATCCTTTATTTGCAGCCGTCCGACTCGTTCGGGACGGACACGGGCAATCCCGGCCATAGACACGCTTGTCCAGCGGGTCTGGCAGCAGGGGGTTAGCGGTGTACAATGCGCGCGTTTTACCTGTGACCTCCTGCGCATCTGCGCAAACCTCAAGGCTATCCGCCTTGTTCACTCCGCCGCGTCACGAGCGTGTCGGGTTCGATTTCGTCACAGATAAAAACAAACAGGTGACGCATGACCGTTGTAAATACGCTGAACTCCTGGTGCCTGCGCTGGGGTTTGATCGGTGCCGCTTAACGCCTTTGCTGAGCAGCAACGTCTTCTGAACATCATCAAACCTTGCGTGAGACCCTTTTCATGAGTGGACAAAACTCGCATTCAGGCGAGCTGAAACGCGGCCTGAAAAATCGCCACATTCAACTGATTGCCCTCGGTGGCGCGATCGGTACCGGTTTGTTCCTCGGTTCGGCCGGGGTGCTGAAATCCGCCGGGCCGTCGATGATTCTCGGCTACGCCATTTGCGGCTTCATTGCCTTCATGATCATGCGCCAACTGGGCGAAATGATTGTCGAAGAGCCGGTGGCCGGTTCCTTCAGCCACTTCGCACACAAATACTGGGGCGGTTTTGCCGGTTTCCTCTCGGGCTGGAACTGCTGGATCCTGTACATCCTGGTGGGCATGTCCGAACTGACAGCCGTCGGCAAATACATCCACTACTGGGCGCCGGACATCCCGACCTGGGCCACCGCGGCAGCGTTCTTCGTGCTGATCAATTTGATCAACCTGGCCAACGTCAAAGTGTTTGGCGAAGCCGAGTTCTGGTTCGCGATCATCAAGGTCGTGGCGATTGTCGGCATGATCGGCCTGGGCAGCTATCTGCTGGTCAGCGGTAACGGCGGCCCACAGGCTGCGGTGAGCAATCTGTGGTCCCACGGTGGCTTCTTCCCGAACGGCGTCAGCGGTCTGGTGATGGCCATGGCAATCATCATGTTCTCTTTCGGCGGCCTGGAAATGCTCGGTTTTACCGCCGCCGAAGCCGACAAACCGAAAACCGTGATCCCGAAAGCGATCAACCAGGTGATCTACCGGATCCTGATTTTCTACATCGGCGCACTGGTGATCCTGCTGTCGTTGACTCCATGGGACAGCCTGCTGACTACCCTGAACGCTTCCGGTGATTCCTACAGCGGCAGCCCGTTCGTGCAAGTGTTCTCGATGCTGGGCAGCAACACCGCCGCGCACATCCTCAACTTCGTGGTCCTGACGGCGGCGTTGTCGGTGTACAACAGCGGCACCTACTGCAACAGCCGCATGCTGTTGGGCATGGCCGAACAGGGCGATGCGCCGAAGGCTCTGGCGAAGATCGACAAGCGTGGCGTGCCGGTTCGTTCGATCCTGGCGTCGGCTGCGGTGACGTTGATTGCGGTCCTGCTGAACTACCTGATTCCACAGAACGCACTGGAACTGCTGATGTCGCTGGTAGTAGCGACCCTGGTGATCAACTGGGCGATGATCAGCTTCTCGCACTTCAAGTTCCGCCAGCACATGAACAAAACCAGACAGACGCCGTTGTTCAAGGCCCTGTGGTACCCGTACGGGAACTACGTCTGCCTGGCGTTCGTGGTGTTCATCCTTGGCGTGATGCTGATGATCCCGGGGATCCAGATCTCGGTGTACGCGATTCCGGTGTGGGTCGTGTTCATGTGGGTTTGCTACGGCATCAAGAACAAGCGCAGTGCCCAGCGTGCCATGCAGGCAGCGGTGGAGTAACTCCGCGCAAAAACAACAAACCCGGCCAAGTGCCGGGTTTTTTGTTTTCAGGCTTCACACAAAACCCTGTGGGAGCGGGCTTGCCCGCGATGGCGGAGTGTCAGGCGCTATCAATATTGAATGTGCCGGCCTCTTCGCGGGCAAGCCCGCTCCCACAGGTTTATCAGCGCATCATTCGCGGTATCCTGCACGCTCTGACTACGGACGTTTTTCCATGCTGGTGATTTCCAACAATGTGCATCTGCCGGATGCCGAGATCGAGTTGACCGCCATTCGTGCCCAGGGCGCGGGTGGGCAGAACGTCAACAAGGTGTCGAGCGCGGTGCATCTGCGCTTCGACATTCCGGCGTCTTCCTTGCCTGAGTTCTACAAGGAGCGGCTGCTGGCATTGCGCGACAGTCGGATCACCAGTGACGGCGTGCTGATCATCAAGGCCCAGCAATATCGCACGCAAGAACAGAACCGCGCCGATGCCCTGGAGCGTTTGGTCGAACTGATCCAGAGCGCCACCAAGGTCGAAAAGAAACGCCGCCCGACCAAACCGACCCTTGGCTCGAAAACCCGTCGGCTCGAATCCAAGAGCAAGCGCGGCAACATCAAGGCCGGGCGTGGTAAGGTCGATTTCTAGCGCGCATCCCGGGTTTCACGCAGCTTCGGAGCCTGACGATACAAGTAGACGCTGAGCGCCAGGCCACTGAGTGCCGCCAGCGCGGCGAACAAAAAGATCGACGCAAAACCGAAACCGGCCGCAATGGCACCGGCCAGCGGTCCGGTGATCCCCAGCGACAAATCGATGAACAGTGAATAAGCCCCCACTGCCGCGCCACGGCTGGAGGCGGGCACCAGATTGACCGCTTCCACACCGAGCGCCGGAAACACCAGCGAGAAACCGAAACCCGTCAAAGCCGCGCCTGCCAGCGCCCAGTACGCGTCGGGTGCCAGCCACAGCAACAACAGGCCCAGGGTTTCTACCGACAAACAGGCAATCGCCACGCGAAAGCCGCCGAGGCGGTTGATCAGGTTGCCGAACAAAAGGCGCGCGCCAATGAAGCTGGCACCGAACAGGCTCAGGCATAACACCGCGTTGTCCCAGTGCTGCGTGGCGTAATACAACGTAATGAACGTGGCGATGGTGCCGAAACCGATGGAGCCCAAGGCCAGGCCGCAGCCGTGCGGCAATACTCGGCCGAGCACATGCATGAATGGCAAGCGCTCACCGACAACAATGGGCGCGGCGGTTTTCGGCCAGGCCAGCAGCAGGCCAAGCGCAGCCAGCAGCACGATGCTGACGCCCATGCTCCACAAGCCCATTTTGCTGACCAGCAATACGCCCAGCGGCGCGCCGACCGCCAGCGCGCCATAGCTGGCAATACCGTTCCACGAAATGACCTTGGCGGTGTTCGCCGCGCCGACGCGGCCGATGCCCCAGCCAATTGAACCCGAGCCCACCAGACTTTCCGCGCTGCCCAGGACCAGGCGGCCGATCAACAGGCTGATCAGGCTGAGCATCGGCAAGCTTTGCGTCCAGGCTGAAATCAGCATGAACACACCGCTCAAGCCACAACCGGCGAGGCCATACATGACCGCCAGTTTGCTGCCTTTGTTGTCGATGATTTTCCCGGCATACGGGCGGCTGAGCAGGGTGGCCAGGTACTGCACGCTGATTACCAGGCCCGCAATCACTGCGCCGAAGCCCAGATCGCTATGGACATAACCGGGCAATACGGCCAAGGGGATGCCGATGTTCAGGTAGCCGATGAAGGTAAAAAGGACGATGGATACAACTTGCAGCGTGACCGCCAAGGGGCGCTGGTGTTCAGGCATGGGTAAAGGTCCACGGTAAAGCAGGATAGATAGGCTGCTTATGATAGCGGTGCTGGCTGTCGTGGGTTGTGAAAAAGTAAAACTATTTGCCGGGCGGTGTCACTCGGGCTTGGCAGGGGCAACCAGTTGCGTGGTGACCAGTGCAGCCAAGGCATTTTCTTCGGTGCCGAAGCGGGCAAGCAAAGCGGCTTGTTTCTCGGGGGAGAGGCGATTCCAGATCTCGATCATTTTCTCGGCGGTGCCGATCAGGACGCTGGCCTGGGCTTCGCTAAATTCATCGGTCATGGTTCAAGGCTCGTTCAGGCAGTGTGGAAAGCGCATGTTAGCGCTTTCCACACGGTCTGTACGGCGGGTGTTTCAGTCTTCTCTGTCAGCCTGGCGGCTGTCAGGTGCTTCTTTTGGCTCGGGCTGTTGGGCACCGGCTTGTTGCGTGGTCGTCTGCTCAGGTACGTGCAGGCTTGGGAAGGGGAGATTAGGAATCTCGTGCATGGTTGCGCTCCTCGCTAAGTCTGTTGATAGATCTGGTAGATCCGCGCTTTTAAAAAAGCCTGGGCAGGATACAGCACTAAAAATGACAATCGGACTTTTATATCCATTTGTTTCGACGGATGGAGTTGTCTATACAAATCGGTAGATTCGCGCACATACAACTGTGGGAGCGAGCCTGCTCGCGATGCGGTGTGTCATTCAACGGTGTTGTTGACTTATTGACCGCTATCGCGAGCAGGCTCGCTCCCACAGAGGGACTCGCAGTATTTGCGATTTTACTTGCAGACGCTGGCAATCGCCTCGGCCAGCAAATCCAGACGCGTGGCATCAATCCCCGCCACGTTGGCCCGGCCTGAGCTGACCATGTACACGCTGTGGTGATCGCGCAGGTTCTTCACTTGCTCCGGCGACAGGCCGGTATAGGAGAACATCCCGCGCTGCACGCCAATGTGCGCAAATCGCTCGCGCAAACCGTGGGGCTCGAGTGCTTCCACCAGACCGCTGCGCAGCTGGGCGATACGCAGGCGCATCGCTTCCACTTCGTCGGCCCACAGGCGTTTGAGCTCCGGATCGCCGAGGATGGTTGCGACGACGGCAGCACCGTGGTCCGGCGGTGTCGACCACAGGTTGCGGGCGATGTTGGCCAATTGACTGCGGATATCGGTGAGTTTGTCGGCGGTTTTCGCGCAGACAATCAGCGCACCGGTACGGTCGCGGTACAGCCCGAAGTTCTTCGAGCAGGAGCTGGTGATCAGCACCTCCGGCAGCTCGGCGGCGAACAGTCGGGTGGACCAGGCATCCTGTTCCAGACCATCGCCGAAGCCCTGATAAGCGAAGTCGATCAGCGGCAGCAGCTCGCGTTTGCGAACAACTTCAAGCACCCGGCGCCAGTCCTCGTGGGACAGATCGAACCCGGTCGGGTTGTGGCAGCAGGCATGCAGCAACACCACGTCGCCCTTTGGGGCTTCATTGAGCGCAGCGAGCATCCCGTCGACGTCGAGTCGGTTGTCACTGCCCACGTACGGGTAATGACTGACCTTGACCTTGGCTGCTGCGAAAATCGTTTCGTGGATTGGCCAGGTCGGGTTGCTCAGCCATACCCCGCGACCCGGCAGGCATTGGGCGATGAAGTCAGCACTCAGGCGCAACGCTCCGGTGCCGCCGGGCGTTTGGGTGGCGCCAGCGCGCTGTGACTCGATCAGCTTGGAATCGGCGCCAAGCACCAATTCATTGATCGCTTTGCCAAATGCAGGTTCGCCGTGACCACCAATGTAGGTCTTGGTGGTCTGACGTTCCACCAGGCGCGCCTCGGCCAGCTTCACCGATTGCGGAATCGGCGTCAGGCCCTGGGCGTCCTTATAGACGCCCACGCCAAGGTCGAACTTGCGCGGATTCGGGTCCTGCGCATAAGCCTCCATCAGGCCCAGGATCGGGTCGCCGGGCACGCGGCCGATGGCGTCGAAGTGCATTACTTGCGGCCCTCGGCGTCCTTGGCAACGATGTCAGTGCGCGCGGCCATGATGAAGTCATTGCGGTGCAAGCCTTTGATCGAGTGGCTCCACCAGGTCACGGTGACTTTGCCCCATTCGGTCAGCAGGCCCGGGTGGTGACCTTCGGCCTCGGAGATTTCACCGACAGCGTTGGTGAACGCCAGGGCGTGTTTGAAGTTCTTGAACAGGAAAATCTTTTCCAGCTGCATGATGCCGTCGCGGACTTCGATGTTCCAATCCGGGATCTGCTTGATCAGGATCGGCAGTTCTTCGTCGCTGACCTGTGGAGCATCGGCGCGGCAGGCTTCGCAATGGGCTTGGGTAAGTGCGGTCATGATGTGTTCCTGAAATCGAATGTTGAAAATCGGCCGTCAGTAGCGCCCACGCTAATGCAAAGCGTCGGTTTCTGACAGGCTCACTTGATTCTAAAAGCGACGGATCACGCGGCTTTTGGTTTGGGCGGAAATTTTGGTGCGTGAAGACCCATCTGCATCGCTTGCTTGACCATGCCCATGATGTCTTCGTGGGCGAGGTCGAACAGGCGCTTGAGGTTCGGCAGCGCGAAATACAGTGGCTGCAAAATGTCGATGCGGTACGGCGTGCGCATGCATTCCAGCGGGTCGAACGCCTGGTGTTCGGGTTCGTCCGACAGGCAATAAACGGTTTCTTTAGGCGAGGACAGAATGCCGCCGCCGTAGATGCGCTGGCCTTGTGGAGTGTCGACCAGGCCGAACTCGATGGTCATCCAGTACAGGCGCGCCAGATACACGCGCTCTTCCTTGGTCGCTTGCAGGCCAAGCTTGCCGTAGGTGTGGGTGAATTCGGCGAACCAAGGGTTGGTCAGCAACGGACAGTGGCCGAAGATCTCGTGGAAAATATCCGGCTCTTGCAGGTAATCCAGCTCTTCGCGGGTACGAATAAAGGTGGCCACCGGAAACTGCTTGCTGGCGAGCAATTCGAAAAAGGTCTGGAAGGGGATCAGCGCCGGTACACGGGCGACCTGCCAACCGGTGGTTTCACCGAGGACCTTGTTGATCTCGCCCAATTGCGGAATGCGGTCGTGGGGCAGACCGAGTTTTTCGATACCGTCCAGGTATTCCTGGCACGCACGCCCTTCGATCACTTTCAGTTGGCGAGTGATCAGCGTGTTCCACACCGCATGTTCTTCGGCGGGGTAGTCGATAAAACCTTGCGCATCGGGCTCGCGAGCCACGTATTGCGTCTGCTTCATGCTGCTCTCCTGCTAAGGGATTTCATTCTTGTTATGTGCTGCTATGGACCCAGAAATAACCCATGAATTGCGTGATGGCAGCAGGTGATCCCCGTTGTGCGTAGGAAAATTCTCCAACTATCGTAAAGTTTTCGTTACGTTTTATAGGTTGTCGCGCAGGTGTTGAGATTGGTGGGTGGGAAAAGCGCTCCACCTGTCACATAATCTTGACGACTAACTGAGCGCTCCAGCAGAAATATTCTTGCCGTGGGCCTCATTCACCACTGTTCGGGCCTTTATATGCGTATCAAAGTCCACTGCCAGAACCGCATCGGCATCCTGCGTGACATTCTCAACCTGCTGGTGGAGTACGGCATCAACGTCGCTCGCGGTGAAGTGGGTGGTGAGCATGGCAACGCGATCTACTTGCACTGTCCGAACCTGATCAACATTCAGTTCCAGGCTTTGCGTCCGAAATTCGAAGCGATTGGCGGGGTGTTTGGCGTCAAGCGTGTAGGCCTGATGCCTAGCGAACGTCGGCACATGGAGCTCAATGCGCTGCTTGGTGCACTGGAGTTTCCAGTGCTGTCGATCGACATGGGCGGCTCGATCGTCGCGGCCAATCGTGCGGCGGCGCAGTTGCTTGGTGTTCGAGTCGATGAAGTGCCGGGGATTCCGCTGTCTCGATATGCCGAGGACTTCGATTTGCCGGAACTGGTGCGCGCCAACAAGTCGCGAATCAATGGGCTGCGGGTCAAGGT
>NZ_RCOE01000011.1:0-17581 GCF_004321495.1 Pseudomonas sp. Sample_10 | reverse complement strand
GTCCCGGGCTGTATTCCCACGCAGAGCGTGGGAACGATCTTTACCCGGCTGGCCAAGCGCTAACGAATTCGGCCAGATCGACCTTGATGATCGTTCCCACGCAGAGCGTGGGAACGATCTTTACCCAACTGGCCAGGCGCTGACGAATTCGGCCAGATCGACCTTCTCCGCCACCCGCGGTTCTTTCTGCGGCGTGCCCAGGTACAGGAAGGCGATCACCTCTTCGCCTTCCGTCAACCCCAAACCCTTGGCCACATGAGGCGAGTAGGCCAGGTCACCGGTACGCCACACCGCGCCGATGCCTTGTGCGTATGCCGCCAGCAAGATCCCGTGGGCGGCGCACCCTGCTGCCAGCAATTGCTCAGACTTCGGATACTTGACGTGATCCTGCACGCGGGCGATCACCACAACCACCAAAGGTGCACGCAACGGGCCGTTACGAGCCTTGTCGATGGCGGCTTGCGTCACTTCGCCGTCCTGCAGCCTGGCGGCTTCAGCCAGCAACTCGCCCATTTGCTCGCGCGCCGCGCCTTCTACCGTCAGAAACCGCCAAGGCTGCAAGTGGCCGTGATCCGGGGCGCGCATGGCCGCGGCGAACAGCACTTCGCGCTGCTCGGCAGTCGGTGCCGGATCTAGCAATCGTGGAACGGAAACACGGTTGAGCAAAGCGTCGAGAGCCTGCATCGGCCACCTCCAGAAAAAATTGTGCGGCTATTCTAGCGGTAACTACTCTGGCGGTGCGGTTTACATGCCCTGCCCCGCAGGTAGAATGGCGCCCTTCCCTATTTCAGCCCGAGCGGACTTCATGGCGTTGCCGACCTTACGTCTCATTGGTTTCATCATCGGCATCTTCCTGATCACCCTGGCCATCGCCATGGTCGTGCCCATGGCCACGCTGGTGATCTTCGAGCGCACAGGCGACCTGCCGTCGTTTCTCTGGGCCAGCATGATCACCTTCGTCGGGGGGCTCGCCCTGGTCATCCCCGGCCGCCCGGAACATGTACATCTGCGGCCACGGGACATGTACCTGCTGACCGTCAGCAGCTGGCTGGTGGTATGTATCTTCGCCGCGCTGCCGTTTTTACTGACCCAGCACATCAGCTACACCGATTCGTTCTTTGAAAGCATGTCCGGCATCACCGCCACCGGCGCAACGGTGCTCACGGGTCTGGACAACATGTCCCCCGGCATCCTGATGTGGCGTTCATTGCTGCACTGGATCGGCGGCATCGGGTTCATCGGCATGGCGGTCGCGATTCTGCCGTTGTTGCGTATCGGTGGCATGCGGCTGTTCCAGACCGAGTCGTCAGACCGTTCCGAAAAAGTCATGCCCCGTTCGCACATGGTGGCGCGTTTGATCGTTGCGGCCTACGTCGGCATCACCATTTTCGGCAGCCTGGCGTTCTGGTGGGCCGGTATGAGCCCGTTCGATGCGATCAACCACGCGATGTCAGCGATTTCCACCGGTGGTTTCTCGACCTCCGACCAGTCTTTGGCCAAGTGGCCGGAGCCAGCAGTGCATTGGGTGGCGATCGTCATCATGATTCTTGGTGCCCTGCCGTTCACCCTGTATGTAGCGACCTTGCGCGGTAACCGCAAAGCACTGATCAAGGATGAGCAGGTTCGAGGCTTGCTCGGCATGTTGCTGGTGACCTGGCTGGTGCTCGGCACCTGGTACTGGTGGACCACCCAGTTGCATTGGCTGGAGGCATTACGGCATGTGGCGCTGAACGTCACATCGGTGGTGACCACCACCGGTTTCGCATTAGGGGATTACAGCCTGTGGGGCAATTTCTCGCTGATGCTGTTCTTCTATCTGGGGTTCGTCGGCGGCTGCTCCGGCTCGACCGCGGGCGGGATCAAGATCTTCCGCTTCCAGGTGGCCTACATCCTGCTCAAGGCCAACCTTAATCAGCTGATCCACCCGCGTGCGGTGATCAAGCAGAAGTACAACGGTCACCGGCTCGACGAAGAGATCGTGCGTTCGATCCTGACCTTTTCGTTCTTCTTCGCCATTACCATCTGCGTGATCGCGCTGCTGTTGTCGCTGCTCGGCGTCGACTGGATGACCGCCCTCACCGGCGCGGCCGCCACGGTGTCCGGCGTTGGTCCGGGACTGGGCGAGACCATTGGCCCGGCGGGCAACTTCGCCACCCTGCCGGACGCCGCCAAGTGGATTCTCTCGTTCGGCATGCTCCTTGGCCGGCTGGAGATCATTACGGTGTTTGTGTTGTGTATTCCGGCGTTCTGGCGCCATTGACCACGGGTGGCGCGTTCAGCAGCCGCGTCCGGTACTCGCCGGGCGTGGTGTCGAACCAGCGGCGGAAAGCGCGGAAGAAGTTGCTCGGGTCGGCGAACCCCAGCAAGTAAGCGATCTCCAGCAAGGTCATGGTGGGTTGCGCCAGGTATTGCTCCGCCAGTTCGCGCCGGGTGTCGTCGAGCAACGTCTGGAAACTCGTGCCCTCTTCCTGCAAGCGTCGCTGCAAGGTGCGTTGCGACAGATGCAGCGTCTGTGCCACGGCATCACGCTTGGGCTCACCCTGGGGCAGCAAACGGCACAGCACCTGCCGTGCCTTGTGAGTGACACGACTCTCGGAAAACCGCGCCAGGTACTCACCGGCAAACCGGTCATGCAGCAGCGCCATGGCTTCGTTGGCCGTCGGTAGGGGCGCTTCCATGTCTGCACGTTCGAAAATCAGCGCATCGTATTGTGCGTTGAACACCAATGGTGCATGGAAGACTTGTTTGTAGGGTTCAACATCGACGGGGAGATCGCCCTGCAGCAACACCTTGCGCGGTTGCAACGTGCGCCCGGTCAGCCAGCCGCACAGTGCCAGGGCACACGCCAGCGAGGCTTCGGCACTCTGGCGGGTCGGCGGTAGATGATCGCCGTGCACTGTCAAAATCAGCGCATATCCCTCCTCCAGCAGCCGGAAACTCAAGTCAGCGCTTTCGGCGATGATCCGCTGGTAACGCACCAGTCGCCGGAAACCATCGGCCAGGGTCTGGCTGGACATCAAGGCGTAACCGGTCACATGGAACTGCGCCGGTCGCACCACTTTGCCCATGTTCAGGCCAATCGCCGGGTTGCCGGACAGCTCAACCGCGCGTTGCCAGAGTCGTGTCATGGAGTCTTGCGGGAAGCGCGCATCCGGATCATCCAGAGCCGCATAGTCGAGCCCCAGCTGTTTGAACAATACCCGGCAATCCAGGCCGTCCATTTCCAGTGCTTTGACAATCCCCATCGCCCAGCTTGCAGAAGTCGTTCTTTCGCTCATGTCCGTGTCTTACATGATGAGCCGCATGCTACGGCCAATTTCCGAAGGATACTAAAGTGGCGCCCATTGTCACTGGCTGATGCCAATGATCACTCTAGACTCAAATAAGCTACCCGCAGAACAACTTGCAGCCAGAACAATAACCACAGAGATTGCAGTCGTGGAAAACATCAAGCGTTTCAACAGCTTTGCTGAGTTCTATCCGTATTACCTCAGCGAGCACAGCAACAGTACCTGTCGACGATTGCACTTTATCGGTACGACACTGGTCATTTTCATTCTGGCGCTGACCATCGGCCGAGGCGCCTGGATGTTGTTGTGGGCCTTGCCGCTGGCGGGATACACCTTTGCATGGGTTGGGCATTTCTTCTTCGAGAAGAATCGTCCTGCAACCTTTCAGCACCCCTTCTACAGCCTGCTCGGTGATTTCGTCATGTATCGCGACATGATTCTGGGACGCGTACCGTTCTAGGTCACCCGAGGATTGCCAATGAACGTCAACGCTCGCTTCACCCACATGAAAGACGGCACGCAGGAAGACTGGGCGATCATCGCCGCGGACTTCAGCGCCTACGCCCGCCAATTGCCGGCCCGTATCGCGGCGCACCTGAAGTTGCTCGAAGGTGATTTTGGCGGTTTTCCGGTAGATCGCCTGACCCACTCCCTGCAAACCGCTACCCGCGCCTGGCGTGATGGCCGCGATGAAGAATATGTGGTCTGCGCCCTGCTCCACGACATCGGTGACACCCTGGGTTCCTACAACCACCCGGATATAGCGGCGGCGATCCTCAAGCCATTTGTCAGCGCCGAGAATCTGTGGATGGTGGAGAAGCACGGGATTTTCCAGGGCTATTACTTCTTCCATCACCTGGGCATGGACCGGCATTTGCGTGAGCAATACAAAGAGCATCCGCAATATCAGGCGACCATCGAGTTTTGTGCCAAGTACGATGCGGCGGCGTTCGATCCGGCTTACGACACTTTGCCGTTGAGCTTTTTCGAGCCGATGATGGAGCGGCTGTTTGCGCAGCCGAAGAACTCGATCTACAAGGCGGCGATGCAAGAGCATTCGCCAGCCTGATCGATCCAGCGGGGCCGCTTTGCGGCCCATCGCGGGCAAGCCCGCTCCCAAAGGGTTCTGTATCGACCACAAACTCTGTATTCAACATCAATCACTGCGAGCTTGCTGGCGATGGCAACCTCATGCCAGCTCCGCCACCTTCGCAGCCTTCAACTGCGCCTCCCGCGCCTGGGCATCGGCCAGGCGATACAACTCGATCGTGCCGTCCCAATGCTCGATCAACGCCGTGCACGATTCCACCCAATCGCCGCAATTGAGGTAATCCACCTCGCCGACCTTGCGGATCTCGGCATGGTGAATGTGCCCGCACACCACGCCATGCAGCTCACGCTTGACGCATTCATGGGCGATGGCTTCCTCGAAGTCGCTGATGAAACTGACTGCGGTTTTCACTTTGTGCTTGAGATACGCCGACAGCGACCAATAGCCGTAGCCATAACGCGCGCGCCAGTGGTTGAGCCAGCGGTTGAGGGTCAGGGTGAATTCGTAGGCCGAGTCACCAAGAAAGGCCAGCCAGCGGTGGTAGCGGGTAATCACGTCGAACTGGTCGCCGTGGATCACCAGCAGATGCCGGCCATCCGCCGTCACATGCACCGCTTCGTCCACTAATTGAATGTTCCCCAGGATCAGTTTCGAGTAGCGACGCAGGAATTCATCGTGGTTGCCGGTGACGTAGATCACCTCAGTGCCGCGCTTGCTCATGGTCAGCAGGCGCCGAATCACGTTGGTGTGCGCCTGGGGCCAATACATGCCGCCACGCAGTTTCCAGCCGTCGATGATGTCGCCCACCAGGTAAATCCTGTCCGCGTGATAGCCCTTGAGAAACTGCGACAAGTGCTCGGCCTGGCAATCGCGCGTGCCCAGATGCACGTCGGAAATCCACAAGGTCCGCACACGTTGCTTACGGCTGGGTTTGGCGAGCTCGGCGCTGGTCATGGGCAACCCTCAGGACAGGTTTTGGCAAGCTTGCGCCGTTCGGGTTAATGGTCCATGACAACCGCAAGTCAGTCTTGTGACAGCGCGCCAGAGCCACGCCGGTGTAGACTGACGCCCAGAACCGGGAGACCCGCGATGAGACCGATCCTCACCCTGCGCCAATACACCGAAGACCTGATCGTCCACAGCCACGAACACGCGCAACTGGTGTTCGGGTTGTCGGGCGCACTGGATTTCGAAGTCGACGGGCGCGGTAGCCAGGTGGTCCAGCAAAGCTTCGTGGTCATCCCGTCCGGGTTTCATCACGCCTGCGGTAGTCCCAATGGCAGCCGTTGCCTGGTACTGGACGTGCCCGACGATCAATGGATTGGCCAGTCCCTGGGCGAGCATGCCAACGCCAGTCGTCGCTTGCTCGACAACGCCGGCCGCTTGTCGCTGGATGCCGGGCAAAGCCAATTGGTCAGTTGGTTGGCCAACAGTCAGGTGAATGATCCGCTGATCGCGCAACAAGGCTCGGTGTTGCTGTTGGCCAGTCTCAACAACGCCAGGCCGGACACTGTCGGCGGTCGACGCCTGCCGTACGCTGCGCTGAATGCCCACATTGACCAGTACGCCGCCTACCCGCTGCAAGTCGCCGACCTGGCGCGCGTGGCCGGCCTGTCCAGCGCCCGCTTGCATGCGCGGTTCGTCGCCGAATGCGGTCAGACACCGATGGACTACATTCGCAGCCGACGCCTGCACAAGGCCGTCGCGTTGTTGCGCAGCTCGAACCTGCCCATCGGCGAGATTGCCAGTCGCGTCGGTTACAGCTCCCAGAGTGCCTTTGCCGCTGCGGTGCTGCGCGAGTTCGGCTCCTCGCCAGGCAAGCTGCGGCGCGAGGCTGGCGACAAATAACGCGAGTCTGGCGACAGACACCGCAGCAGCGGACGCGGTTAAATGACCCGGTCCCTACGTTTACCAAGGATTGTCATGACTCCCCGTACCGCCCTTGGCGCCCTGCACATTGGCGCTCTGATGTTCGGCCTGACCGGCGTGTTCGGCAAACTCGCCGCCGCGTCACCGGCCGTCATCGTCTTCGGCCGCGCTGCGTTCGCGGTATTGGCGCTGGCATTCTTCGCCCGATTTGCCAGCAATACCCGTTGGCAACGACTCGAGGCCATGGACTTGCGCCGACTGTTGCTCAGCGGCCTGTTACTGACCGGGCACTGGGTGAGTTTCTTCATTTCGGTGAAAGTCGCTGGCGTGGCCATCGCGACCCTGGGCTTTGCCAGTTTCCCGGCCTTCACCGTGATCCTCGAAGGGCTGATTTTCCGCGAGCGGATCCGCGCCAATGAAATTGTGCTGGTGGCGTTGGTCAGCGTCGGGTTGGTGCTGGTCACGCCTGAATTCGATCTGGCCAGCGGTGCCACCACGGGCCTGTTGTGGTCGGTGCTTTCCGGATTACTGTTCTCCCTCTTGTCGCTGACCAATCGCGCCAGCTCGGCACGCATCCCGCCGGTGCAGGCAGCGTTGTGTCAGAACGTGGTGGTCGGCTTGTGCCTGCTGCCAGTGGCAGCACCGCATTTAAGCGAAGTGCGCGCCATCGATTGGTTGTGGATCGGCCTGCTCGGGGTGTTCTGCACCGGTGTCGCCCACAGCCTGTTTGTCGCCAGCCTGGCGGTGATCAAGGCGCGGACCGCTGCGGTGGTCTTTGCCCTGGAGCCGGTTTACGGCATCACCATGGCCTGGCTGTTGTTCAATGAAAACCCGACCCTGCGCATGCTGCTCGGCGGTGCGCTAATCATTGTCGCCATCGTGGTGTCCAGCAGGCTCTCCGGCGGTTCAAGCAGCAAAGCCGTCGCGGCAGAAGCCGCGTCTCACTGAGTGCGGTCGTTATGCCCCAGGTCGCGGCCCGGATCAATCCGGTCGCGGACCCGCTGCTTGAGAACCTTGGCCTCGGGGAAACCACCGTCAGTCTTGCGCTCCCAGATCTGTACATCGTCGCAAAAGACATGAAACACCCCGCCCGTTCCAGGCACCAGGGACACTTTGCCCAGGTCATCGCCAAAAGTACTGAGCAGTTCCTGTGCCAGCCAGGCTGCTCGCAACAACCACTGGCATTGAGTGCAGTAGGTGATGATGATTTCGGGTTTGCTAACGGTCATGACAGGCAGATCTCTCAACCAGAGGGCGTCGTCATCATAAGCACCTTCACTGCTTGCTGAAAGATCAACGAATACCGGCCAATAGAGTGCGGGCCGTCCGTTTCAGCGGCTCCTCGGCGTCTCTGAGTAATTCGTTGAGCAATGCGATGGCACTGTCCAGATCGCCGTCATCGATACAGGTCTGGGCCTGCTCCAGTTTTCCGGCATTGCTGGGCTCGACCGGTTCGAGGTTGATCGGCTCAAGCTCCAGCGAAGGGCTTGGCTCGCGGAACTCGTCGAGAAAGCTGTCGTCAAGGGACCGGGAGGCGGATTCGATTTCCCATTCGATTTCGGGTTCCGGCAAATCCAGTTCGCTTGCCGAAAGCGCGTCCGGCGTATCCGTGTCCACGAGCTCGAGCAAGTCCCAATTTGTATCTATCACCAGGTCATCCGCTTTCAACTGTGACTCATCACCGGGCGCCGTCGCCAAGGGCGTAACAACAGCCGTCATTACCGGAACCGCTGCAATGGGGTTCAATTTCGGATGGCGAGCACGGATATCCATGAGTTTCTGTTCGTCGAACCCGGCGTTTCGCAGTTTGGCGTCCAGCGCATCGTAGGCAGACGCATCGCCCTGTTTGCCGAGCACTTCCAGCAATTGCACGGCAAGATCTGTACGCTCCGGCTCCTTGTCCATGGCTTCTCGCAACAAGCCGACAGCCTCGGTAAATCGACCATAGGCCAGATAAACCGCAACCTCTTCGAATACATCGCTGACAGGCAGTTCATCACTGTTTGCTGAGACCGCTGCAACCGCAGATGTCGTGATCAGCGGTTCTTCGAGCCGACCCGGTACCGCCTGCTGCGGTGGTGAAGTAGCGGGTTGGGCAGACATCGACTGCTGTCTTCGTCGCACAAACCAACCCAACAACAGTAACCCTGCCAGCGTGAGCAAACCGCCAATCAACAGCCAATTGGTTGTCGGTTGTTCAGCGACGATCGGCGCTGGCGCTACCACAGCGGGCGTCACTGGCTCCGCAGTTGCGCTTTGAGCCTCCGCCAATCGGGTCTGAAGCTCGATCACCTGTTTCTTCTCGCCGGCAATCTGCTCCACCTGTGCTTGCAGCTTTGCATTGAGTTCTTCGATGGTGGCTTGCAACTGCTGGACTTGCAGTACGCTGGCGGCCAGTTGCTCGGCAACTGGGTCGGTGACCGGGACGGTGGCCGGTTTGGGCTTCGGCTCCTGGCGTGCGGGTACGGCCGGGGTAGCGGGCTGGACACTCGGAAACGCGGAAGAGCCGCGATCGGTCTGCGGTTCATCATCGACCGGGACGATTCCCGGCGTGCCCGGAGGATCGATCAGCACGGTGTACTCGCGCAGCAAACGACCATTGGGCTGATTGAGCTGCACAAGAAAATTCAGGAAGGGTTCATTGACCGGTTTGCTGGAGGTCACCCGGATTACATTGCGCTTGCCGCGCAGGATCGGCGTGAACTTCAAATCGTTGAGGAAGAACACCCGATCGACGCCAGCGCGGCTGTACTCGTCGGCCGTTGCCAGGCTGACGGACAGATCGCCCTCTTCCAGCCCCACTGCATCAACCAAGGCGATATCGGCGCGTAACGGCTGATTCAGTGCCGAATGCAAGGTGATATCACCCAGGCCCAGCGCCGGCGCCAATGCCGACCAAGTGACAGCAGCACCGCCCAGCAACCACCTGGCGCAATACCGTACAACGACTCGCCGACTCTCAAGCATGAGCATCCCTTAACTGACTAAAACCAATCTGCACGCGTTCGCACATCCGGTACGAACACGATATTGCACAGTAGTTCTTATAGTCGGCTCAACGCGCTATCTCAAAAACCTGGCGAATGGTTATGCCTCAAGACTTTTCAAGGTTGGCCAGGATGTGCCCGTGAACCCGCATGCAAACCCCTAAATCCGCCTCATCGACGCCTTCGAACAGCTCATGACGCAGTTGAGTGGCAATGGTTTCGATTTGATCGATCAGAGGACGCGCCGGGGCGCAAAGGACGATTTTTTTCGCCCGACGGTCTTCCAGCACCGATTGACGCTGAACCAGCCCTTGGCTCTCCAGGCTATCGAGCAAGCGTGCCAGGGTAGGTCCTTCTACGCCCACACTCTGTGCCAGTTCACGCTGGGTCGGAGCCTGTTCGAAGCGAGCCAGGTGCAAAAGCACCAGCCAGCGCGCCTGAGACAAGCCCAGACCGGCCAGACGGCGGTCCAGTTCGGCACGCCAGCCGCGAGACATCTGGGCCAGTTGCATGCCAAAGCGGTGTTGATCGGTTAACGACATAAAACACTCATGATTAGACTGAAATAGAGAAAAACTAATTATTAGTCAGCTAAGCATGAGCCTTGGCTGGAGGCAAGGCTTGTTCTGTACTGAATCGTTACATCAGTAAACCAATGTCTCAAATCTCAAATTCCGACTGCAACGCGGCACGAACGCAATACAACACTCCTTCGGGTACTCGGCCTGCGAACAATTCAGAAATCTGCGACACGGGTGGCAACTCACCTTCACCGTCGAGGAAAGCGTCCTGAACTTCGCCCATCAAGTCTTCGGGAAGATCCAGCGCCTGTTCCAGCGACAACTGCTGTTTGCCAATCGCCTCGGCGAGCATGGTGTAGACGTTCTTTTCCGAACACTGCAGTTGCCCCGCGATCTGCACGGGGGTCATGCCCGCGCGGGCCAACGTGATCAGCTCATGGCGTACATCGGCCACCACCTTCGGCGCCTCGGCCTGGCCGCCGAGCACTTCGAGGAAGGCCTCGCCGTAACGTTCCAGCTTGCGCGCACCGACGCCGCTGACCGTGGCCATCTGCGCCAGCGAGGTTGGCTGGCTGCGCAGCATTTCCAGCAAGGTCGAGTCGGGGAAGATAACGTACGGCGGCACGCCATGTTCCTCGGCGAGTTTACGCCGCAGGGCACGCAAGGCTTCCCACTGCTCGCGCTCTTCGCCGCGCACCAATTGGCTCGCCTGGCTCTTGCTGCTTTTGACGGTGGTCTGCGCCTTCAGGTCGCGGCGCAGTTCCAGGGTCACTTCACCTTTGAGCAACGGCCGGCAGGTGTCGCTCAGGCGCAGTCCGCCGTAGCCTTCGTGGTCGACATCGGCCAGACCTCGAGCCACCAACTGACGGAACAGCGAGCGCCACTCGCCTTCGGCCCGCGCCTTGCCGACACCGAACACCGACAGGTGCTGGTGGCCGAAGCTGCGGACCTTTTCGTTGTCCTTGCCGAGCAGGACATCCACCAGATGCCCGACGCCATACCGCTGGCCGGTGCGGTAGATCGCCGAGAGCGCCTGACGCGCCGGCTCGGTGGCATCCCAGGTCTGCACGCCGTCGACGCAGTTGTCGCAATGGCCGCATGGCTCGGGCATGTCTTCATCGAAGTAGGCCAACAAGGTCTGGCGGCGGCAGCGGGTTTCTTCGCACAGCGACAGCATGGCATCGAGCTTGTGCTGCTCCAGACGCTTGTGGCGTTCGTCGCCCTCGGAGTTCTGCAACATCTGCTTGAGCATCACGACGTCTTGCAGGCCGTAGGCCATCCAGGCATCGGCCGGCAAGCCGTCACGGCCGCCGCGGCCGGTTTCCTGATAGTAGGCTTCAAGGGATTTCGGCAAGTCCAGGTGCGCGACGAACCGCACGTTGGGCTTGTCGATGCCCATGCCGAACGCCACGGTGGCGACCATGATCAGGCCTTCCTCGTTGAGGAAGCGTTTCTGGTGATAGGCGCGCAGATCGTTGGGCAGGCCGGCGTGGTAAGGCAGCGCAGGAAAACCCTGTTCGCTGAGGAACGCGGCCACTTCTTCGACTTTTTTCCGTGACAGGCAGTAAACGATGCCTGCATCGCTGCGTCGCTCGGCGAGGAACGCCAGCAACTGCTTGCGCGGCTGTTCCTTGGGCACGATGCGATAAAAAATGTTCGGGCGGTCGAAACTCGACAGAAAGCGTTCGGCATTTTGCAAGTGCAGGCGGGTGACGATTTCTTCACGGGTGCGCTTGTCGGCGGTGGCAGTCAGGGCGATGCGCGGCACGTCGGGGAACATTTCCGCCAACTGCCCCAGTTGCAGGTATTCCGGACGGAAATCATGCCCCCATTGCGACACGCAATGCGCTTCGTCAATGGCGAACAGGGCGATGTTCAGCCCCTGCAGGAAGTTCAGCATGCGCGGTTGAACCAGCCGCTCCGGGGCGAGGTAAAGCATTTTCACTTCACCGCGCTTGATCCGTGCCGCCAGGTCGCGCTGTTGTTCGGCGCTGAGGGTGGAGTTGAGCGCTGCGGCGGCCACACCGAGCTCTTCGAGGGTCGCCACTTGATCGTCCATCAACGCAATCAGCGGCGACACCACCACCGCCAGGCCTTCGCGCAGCAGCGCCGGAACCTGAAAGCACAAGGATTTACCGCCACCGGTAGGCATCAGCACCAGGGCATCACCGCCACTGGCTACGCGCTCAATGATTGCACCCTGACGGCCACGGAAACTGTCGTAACCGAAGATGTCCTTGAGGACGCGTTGAGCCTGATCGAGCATAGAAACTCCAAAAATCACCGAAACATCCCTGCAAGGCTGGTTCAGAACCCGCGACGCTGCACAGACAAATCGTAAGTGCGCGTTGCATGACGCTTCACATTTCAGCCGTGAAGCCAGCAGGGCATCACAAAACGCGCGAGTATACCCGAGCACCGTCCGGCAAAGGGCACCGCTGGGGAAGGTGGTGCAAATATGCTGCGCGGCTGGCTCAAGCGCGCAAGAAGGCCTAGAATTCCCGCATCGAACATTCCCCAAGGTAGTCCTTTAATGTCCTTCGCTGAGCAACTAACCCGCCTGCAAGTCTTCCTCGACGCCGATGAACTGCATGACGAGGCGCTGGACTACGTGGCCGCCCATGGCTACCTCACCGCGCTGTCGATCTGTTCCGAAGTCGTTCCCGATCGTGAATGGATCGATGCACTTTTTGCCGAAGAGCCGCATTACAGCAGCGAAGCTCAACGCGAAGAGATCGAAGCCACCCTGATCGGCCTCAAGGCCCACATCGCTCGCCAATTGGCCTCCGACGAAGAATTCGAGTTGCCGTGCGACCTGGACCTGGGCGAAGACCCTGACGATTCCGAACTGCGCGGCTGGTGCATCGGTTTCATGGAAGGCGTGTTCCTTCGCGAAGAAGCCTGGTTTGAAACCGCCGAAGACGAAGTCAGCGAAATGCTGCTGCCGATCATGGTCGGTTCGGGTCTGTTCGACGAACAGCCTGAGTTCTCCGACATCGCGGCCGACGCCAACCTGATGGACGACATGATCGTGCAGATCCCGGAAGCCCTGACCGCGCTGTACCTGCTGTGCAACGCACCAGACGAAAAACCGGCGATCCTCAAGCCACGTCACCACTAAGGTTCTGCCTATGGACAACCCCATAGGCAACCGCTCCCTGATGTTGCGCTACGTGCTGCTGGCTATCGGCTGGCTGAGCGTAGCGTTGGGGGTGATCGGGATTTTCCTGCCGGTGTTGCCCACCACCCCTTTCCTGCTGCTGGCGGCTGCCTGTTTCGCCCGCAGTTCGCCGCGCTTCTATCAATGGCTGGTCGATCATCCGCGGCTTGGACCGTGGATTCGTGACTACCTCGAAGGTAATGGCATTCCCCTCAAGGGTAAGGTCTACGCCATTGGGTTGATGTGGGTGAGCATTCTGTTTTCCTGCTATCTGGTACCGATGCCTTGGGCTCGGGGGTTCATGCTGACCAGTGCGGTGCTGGTGACGATTTATATTGTTCGGCAGAAGACTTTGCGCAAGTTTTGAGTTTTTGGGGTGGTGTGGTGGTGGTGTACATATCCATTGCTGCGGTAACGGCCGCTTATGGTTCCGCCCTTACGGCGGGTCACTTTCGAGAAGCGCGAAAGTAACCAAAGCGCTCTTGCCCCTTTCGTTCGGTGCCTCGCTGTGGCTCGGCATACCCTCGCTCCGGTCCTGCTCCGTGGGCCCGCCGCCATCGGCCATCCATGGCCGGGGGCGGCTAACCCGGCATCCATGCCGGGTTGCCCACTGCGCAGAACCTCCGCTCGGCCTCTCGAGGGGGCGACTTTCGCCACAGCATCGCGAGGCGGCCTACCGGCCGGCCTGAGCGGTCGGGGGGCGTGCTCTCCCTATAGGAGCCAGCCTGCTGGCGATGGCCGTTAACGATAAAGTGCACTGTCTGGATGAACGCGGCGTCTGGGCATTTTTCGCCAGCAAGGCTGGCTCCCACCAGGGGCTGAGGTACATCCAGAGAAGATCGGTTGGCTGGCGGGCCGCCATCGCTGGCAAGCCAGCTCCCACAGGGATCGAGTACATCTATTAGAAATTGGTCGGCTGGCAAGCCGCCCTCGCCAGCAGGCTGGCTCCCCAACGAAACCATCCCCCGACGACCAACCCCACCTTTCAATAAACACCACCTAGACTTCATCAATCTGCATCCGAGCAGCCCGACATGCCCCGCGGTCCGCGTAGTCCAGGATGGCCAACGCCCCGACTTCGGTTCGGCGGATGGCTGTTGCTGGGTGCTTTGCTGCTGGCCGGGCTGAGCAGCGTCCAGGCTGACTGGGATTTTGCACAGGTCCTGCAGAATGCCGAAAAACGCTACGGCGCCCTCGGCCCGGCCCGTGGGCGAATCGAGGCCTGGAGTCAAATGCTGCAGAGCGAACGCGACGCACCAGAGCGCGAGCAGTTGAACGCGGTCAATCGCTTTTTCAATCAACAACTGAATTTTCAGGACGACACACGCATCTGGCGGCAGACCGATTACTGGGCCACTCCCGTCGAAGCCCTGATCAAGGGCGCCGCCGATTGCGAAGACTACGCGCTGGCGAAGTATTTCAGCCTGCGCCAGCTCGGTATTCCCAGCGAAAAACTGCGCATCACTTACGTCAAGGCTTTGACCCAGAACCAGGCACACATGGTGCTGACGTTCTACAGCAACCCCGCCGCGGACCCACTTGTGCTGGACAACTTGATCGGCGACATACGCCCCGCCTCGCAACGCAAAGACCTGCTTCCGGTATATGCATTCAATGCCGAGGGCCTTTATCTGCCGGGCAAAAACGGCGGCCAACGCAGCAGCGATTCGAAAAAACTGTCGCGCTGGCAAGACGTTCTGCAAAAGATGCAAACCGAAGGGTTCACCGTGGGCGAAGGCTAGCCGCCA
The DNA here is from genome assembly GCF_004321495.1 of Pseudomonas sp. Sample_10. Taxonomy (NCBI): domain Bacteria; kingdom Pseudomonadati; phylum Pseudomonadota; class Gammaproteobacteria; order Pseudomonadales; family Pseudomonadaceae; genus Pseudomonas; species Pseudomonas sp. Sample_10. Next base: position 2,955 of record NZ_RCOE01000011.1, on the reverse strand, counting down.
CAGCAAGGAGCGTTTCATGAAACTGCGCAATCAACTGTTCCTCGCTATCTGCCTGTTCTTGCTGGTGGCGTTCAGCGGCAGTTTTTTTGTCGGCCTGGAAAGCTCCCGCAAACAGACCCTCGGACAATTGCGCGCCCACGCCCAGGATGCCGCCACAGCCTTGGGGTTGTCACTGACCGCTCAAGTCGATGACCCGGCGATGATGGAGTTGATGGTCAGTTCGATTTTCGACAGTGGCTATTTCAGCAGCATCCGCATCATCAGCATCGATAACCAGCAAGTGTTGATAGAGCGCAGCGCTGAGGCGCAGGTCAAGGGTGTGCCTGGCTGGTTCGTCAGTCTTGTCAATCTGCAGCATGAAGGGGGCGATGCGCTGATCATGCGTGGCTGGCAGCAAGTGGCGCGGGTCGAAGTGCTGAGCAACCCGCAGTTCGCCCTGGCCAAACTCTGGGACAGCGCCCTGGGCAGCCTGATCTGGTTGCTGGTGTGCGGACTGCTCAGTGCCGTACTCGGTGGCTGGCTGTTGCGCCGGCAACTTCGTCCCCTCGACAACATGGTCCGGCAGGCCGAAGCCATCAGTAAACGCGAGTTCTTGAGCCTGCCGAAGCTGCCACGCACGCCGGAACTCAAACGCGTGGTGCTGGCGATGAACCAGATGGTCGAGAAGCTCAAGGCGTTATTCGGCGAAGAGGCCGCGCGCAGTGAAAAGCTGCGCCGCGAGTCTTATCAGGACAGCCAGACCGGGCTGGCCAATCGGCGTTTGCTGGACGAGCAATTGGCTGACCATTTGCTGGTCACCGAACAAAGCTGTGAGGGGCATTTGTTGATGTTGCGGCTCAACGATCTCAATGGCCTCAACCAACGCCTGGGTGGTCAGCGCACCGATGCCTTGATCGGCGCGGTCGGAGAACTGCTCAAACGCCTGACCCGCCTGCCGCAGCGACGCACCTGGCTGGCTGCACGCAATCGCGGCGGCGAGTTCAGCCTGCTGTCGCCGGGCCTGGGAACCGAGGATGCCACGCGCCTGGCCGCCGAGATCAGTGCCACCCTGGAAAACCTGCGCCTGACCGGTGCCAGCGATTGCATGCCTGTCGCCCATTTGGGCATCGTAGCTTACCGCCCCGGCGAAGCCGACACCGATGTGCTGTTACGTCTCGATCAGGCGCTGACTGAGGCACGCCAACATCCCGAGCGACCCTGGGCGCTTGCCAATCGCAGCGAAATCACCCTGAAACAATCCCCTCCCGACTGGCGCAGCTGGATCGATGACGCCCTGAACCAGGGTAAATTGCAGCTGTACTTTCAACCGGTGGTGCAATGCGCGGACACCAGTGAGGTGCTGCATCACAAAGTCCTCGCCCGCCTGCTCGACCCGCACGGCCAGGCGATCGCTGCCGGGCAGTTTTTGCCATGGATCGAGCGTTTCGGCTGGTCGGCAAGGTTCGACCTGGCGATGCTCGAAGCGACCTTCGACTACCTTGCCATCAATCGCTGGCCGCTCGCGTTGAGTTTGTCCGGCGCCACTTTGCGCGATCAGACTCAACTGGATCTGATCTTCGACATGCTCGAATCCCTCCCGGAACTGGCTCCGCTGCTGACCCTGGAAATCGACGAACGCCAACTGCCGCCTCCCGATGAACTTCAACGACTGAGTCATAGCCTGCTCGATACGGGCTACCGCATTGGCCTGCAACATTTCGGTGGCAGCTTCAGCCAGATTGGCAACTTGACCCAACTGGGCCTGGCCTACCTGAAAATCGACGGCGCCTATATCCGACACATTGATGAGCAGCGCGATAAACGGCTGTTTATCGAAGCGATCTACCGGGCGACCAACAGCATTGACCTGCCATTGATTGCGGAGATGGTCGAGACCCAGGGAGAGCTGGATGCGATCAGGGAGTTGGGGGTGTTCGGGGTGATGGGCAGGCTGATCGGGCCGCCGGAACCGATGTGAGTGTTACCCGTAGACCGAGCAATCGTTCATCGCGGGCAAGCCACGCTCCCACAAGGATTCGCGTCGTGCACACGTGTCGTGAATACTGGATAACCCTGGGGGCTTGCCCGCGAATGCGATGGTTCATTCAACCATGATGTCGACTGATCAACCGCAATCGCGAGCAGACTTACTCCCACATTTCAGGTCACACCGTATCCACCTTCAACGAATGATCATTGAGCATGCCGTTGATGATCGTCGCCGTATCCGCACCACCGGCAATCACCCCACCCGCCCCTGGCGTTACACCGTAATGGCTGGCCAGATTCACACCCGCCAGGTCGATGGTCTGGTTCGGTGTGGCGCCGGCCATGGCGCTGACGTCGATGCTGGTAATCACCGAGGCGCCACTGCCGCTGACGGTGAAGTGCAGGTAGTCATCCAGCGACGCCGCGGTGCCGTTTTCCCCTTGCAGCAGTTGCGACAGGTCGAGTTTGTCGGTGCCTGGGGTGAAGTCGGTGATGACGTCGTGGCCGCTGTTGCCCTTGAGCCACTGGAAGGTGTCGTCACCGCTGCCGCCGGTGAGGGTGTTGTTGCCGAGGCCGCCGATGAGGAAGTCGTCGCCGCCCCCGCCGTTGAGCACATCGTTACCCAAACCGCCGTTGATGATGTTGCTGTTGTTGTCACCCATGAGGCTGTCATTGAAGTTTGAGCCAGTGAGGTTTTCGATGCCGGTCAGGGTGTCAGTGCCCGCGCCAAGGGTGTTCTGCGCGGTAAGCAGGCCCAGGTCGACAGTGACCCCGGCAGTGGCGTGGGCGTAGTTCGCGGTGTCGTTGCCAGTGCCGCCGTCGAGCAGGTCATTGCCCGCTCCGCTGAACAGCAAGTCGTTGCCGGCGCCACCGTGCATTTCGTTGTTGCCTGAACCTGCGGTGAGCACATCATTACCGTCGCCGGCATTGATGACGTTGTTGCCAGCGCCCGCCACCAGTACGTCGTCCCCCGAAGTGCCGGGCAGC
>NZ_RCOE01000022.1:0-17582 GCF_004321495.1 Pseudomonas sp. Sample_10 | reverse complement strand
AAACCGGTTAAATGGATTGACGAGGTCCTGCAAATTGCGCTGCAATACGCGCCGGAGCCCTTGCCGGATGTGGCTCCGGAGATTGTCGCGAAGGATGAAAAACGCGAGTCCGATTCCAAGGAAAGAATTAGCACGCATTAGTACGTATTTGCCTGGGGGGCTTCCTTGACAGCTTTTTAGAGCCCTTGTTATAAAGCGGCTCTTAAGTGTCTGTAGGCCATTCAGCACTCGTTTTTGCTTTCACCAAAAAAACTTAGAATCATACTCAAATAGATATAAGGGGACTTAGAGTGAACAAGTCGGAACTGATTGATGCTATCGCTGCATCCGCTGATATCCCGAAAGCTGCTGCTGGCCGTGCGCTGGACGCTGTAATCGAATCCGTCACTGGCGCTCTCAAGGCTGGCGACTCTGTTGTTCTGGTTGGTTTCGGTACCTTCTCCGTAACTGATCGTCCAGCTCGCATTGGTCGTAACCCACAGACCGGTAAGACACTGGAAATCGCAGCAGCCAAAAAACCAGGCTTCAAAGCCGGTAAAGCACTGAAAGAAGCTGTCAACTAAGTTTGATTCAGGTTTTTGCCTATCCGGGTCGGGGTCATTCCTGACTTGGCAGCGGAGCGGTAGTTCAGTCGGTTAGAATACCGGCCTGTCACGCCGGGGGTCGCGGGTTCGAGTCCCGTCCGCTCCGCCAGTTACGAGAAGGCGCATCCTCGGATGCGCCTTTCTTCTATCCGGATTCTACCCACGCTCCACGGTTGCCTAATTTTGAAGTTCAACCGTTTATGGGGGACGCATGCTGCAGAATATCAGGGACAATTCACAAGGCTGGATTGCCAAGACCATTATCGGGGTCATCGTTGCACTGATGGCTTTGACCGGTTTCGACGCCATTTTTCAGGCCACGACCAACAAGAATGAAGCGGCGAAGGTCAACGGCGAAGAAATCAGCCAGAACGAGCTGAGTCAGGCGGTCGATATGCAACGCCGTCAACTCATGCAACAGCTGGGCAAGGATTTCGACGCTTCCTTGCTCGACGAAAAAATGCTGCGCGAATCGGCTCTCAAAGGCTTGATCGATCGCAAACTGCTGCTGCAAGGCGCAGAAAGCTCCAAGTTCGCTTTCTCCGAAGCGGCCCTGGATCAGGTCATCCTGCAAACCCCTGAATTCCAGGTGGATGGCAAGTTCAGTCCAGAGCGCTTCGATCAGGTCATTCGCCAACTGGGCTACAGCCGTATGCAATTCCGCCAGATGCTGGCTCAGGAAATGCTGATCGGTCAGTTGCGCGCCGGTGTGGCGGGCAGTGGTTTCGTCACGGATGCACAGGTAATGGCCTTCGCCCGTCTGGAAAAACAGACCCGCGATTTCGCTTCCCTGAACATCAAGGCCGACCCGGCAGCGGTGAAGCTGACTGACGACGAAGTCAAAGCGTATTACGACGAACACGCCAAGGAATTCATGACGCCGGATCAGGTGATCATCGATTACCTGGAGTTGAAGAAGGCTTCTTTCTTTGATCAGGTCAGCGTCAAGGACGAAGACCTGCAAGCGGCGTATCAGAAAGAAATCGCGAACCTGTCCGAGCAACGCCGGGCTGCGCACATTCTGATCGAAGTGAACGACAAGACTACCGAAGCTCAGGCCAAAACCAGGATTGACGAGATCCAGGCACGCCTGAACAAGGGTGAGAAGTTCGAAGCGCTGGCCAAGGAGTTCTCGCAGGATCCTGGTTCGGCGAACAACGGCGGTGATCTGGGTTATGCCGGTCCTGGCGTTTACGATCCTGTATTCGAAAAAGCGTTGTACTCGTTGAACAAGGACCAGGTTTCCGAGCCGGTTCGCACCGACTTCGGCTTTCACCTGATCAAGCTGCTGGGTGTGGAAGCGCCTGAAGTGCCGACGCTCGCCAGCCTGAAAGACAAGCTGACCCGTGAGCTGAAGGCCGCGCAGGTTGAGCAGCGTTTCGTCGAGGCGACCAAGCAACTGGAAGACGCTTCGTTCGAGGCTTCCGATCTGGCCCAGCCAGCGCAGGACTTGAAGTTGACCGTTCACACCTCCGCGCCGTTCGGCCGTGAAGGTGGTGAAGGCATTGCGGCCAACCGTGCCGTAGTCACGGCTGCGTTCAGCCCCGAAGTGTTGGATGAGGGTGCAAACAGCACCGCCATCGAGCTCGATCCGGAAACCGTAATCGTGCTGCGTGCCAAGGAACACCTCAAGCCTGCGCAACTGCCGCTGGAAAAAGTGTCAGCTGCCATTCGAGTGCAATTGACCAAAGAACACGCCAGTGCTGCTGCCAAGACCAAGGCTGAGGAGTTGATTGTCAGTCTGCGCGATGGCAAGACTGCGCTGGACAAGGCGATCGATGGTCAGACCTGGAAAGTGACTGAAGCGGCGACCCGCGCTCAGGAAGGGGTAGACCCTGCTGTGTTGCAAGCGCTGTTCCGCATGCCCAAGCCTGCCAGCAAGGACAAGCCGACGTTCAGCAGCGTGACCCTGCCTGATGGCAGCCTGGTGATCGTACGCCTCAATGGCGTGAATGAAGCAGCAGCACCTACCGAAGAAGAGAAGGCTCAATACCGTCGCTTCCTCGCGTCGCGTGTAGGCCAGCAAGACTTCGCGGCTTATCGCAAGCAGCTGGAAAGCCAGGCCGAGATCAAGCGTTTTTGATCCAGGTTTGAGTTGAGTCTCACAAAAACCCCGGCCCCGAAAGGTCGGGGTTTTTTGTTACATCTGCAACGACGAACGCGCGGGACGTTTGCCAAATATCGGAGTCAACACACCTGTAACTGTTTTAAGACACAATCGTTGCGCCGCTAAGCATCGATCTGTTGCACAATACGCCCCGAACCGTTTTTCTCAGGATGTTCAATGTTTAAATCATTTCCCATGCGGGTTGTCGGGCTGGCGTTGCTGCTGGCCACTGCTGCCGGTTGTTCGTCGAAGAAGACCGCCATCTATGAGCATGAGAATTTCGACGACTCCGGAACATTTTCCCGCAACTATCCGGTGACCGATTCTGCGTCTTGTGAAGCCGCTCGTCGGGCTTTGCTCAGCCAGGGTTACATCATCACCAGCAGCGATCCGAAATTGGTCAGCGGGCACAAGAGCTTCCAGCAGACCGGCGAGACCCACATGGAAATCAGTTTCAGTGTGGTCTGTGCCGAAGATGGTAGCGCCGGGCATCACGCCACCGTGTTCGCCAACGCCTTGCAAGACCAGTACGCACTGAAGAAAACCAACAACTCCGCCAGTCTTGGTGTCGGCGTGCTGGGGTCGGTGTCGATGCCGATCGGTTCGTCGGACGACTCGATGGTCAAGGTCGCGAGCGAAACCGTGACTTCCGCCAAGTTCTACGAGCGTTTCTTTGCCTTGGTCGAGCTGTTCCTGCCCAAGGAAGTAAAGGAAGCGGCGCACATTACCGAGAAACCGAAAACCGATCTGGGCGTTCCTGAGCCCAAGGCTGTACCGGCATCATTGGCCCCGGAAGCCGCCGCAGCGCCTGCACCCGCGGCCGAGGCACCCAAGGCCGCTGAAGTGGCGCCAGCCGCTTCTGAACCGGTAGCACCGCCGCCTGAGGCCGCACCGATCACCACCGCCCCGGCTTCGGAACCCGCCCCTGAGGCGCAAACCATCACGCCGCCTGCCAACCCCAGCGATTTGCCTGCGCCAAGTGAGCCGATTCAGGCGATGCCGGTTACTGGCCAGTAACATTTGCAAACATTGATACAGATCAAGCCAGGCCGCCGTTCGGCGGCCTGAATTAAAAAAGCCGCTGATAAATTCCTGATGCCCTGCTACGTTTTATTCAGAGGCGACGCAGAGTTGTGCCCGCGTCATTTTTCTTTCACACGGGCACCTTACCCTCGGAGTCGCTGATCACTGGGTCAGACGCAATTTCAACAAGCTGTGGGGGATTCGAAAATGGACGATTATCAAGAAGAGCTGCTCGAGTATCAGGCGTTTGAACTGGACCCACTGGAACCTGCCGAAGACGCTACCGAGCTGTAAGCCGTCAAGGCTTGCTGCTTTAAGCCGATTGCCTGTGGCTGCGGCGAAACTCGCCGGGAGTCTGGCTGGTCCAGCGTTTGAACGCGCGTTGAAACGCTTCGGCTGAGGCAAAGCCCAGCAGATAGGCGATTTCGCCGAACGCCAATTCAGTATCGCGAATGTAAGTCATGGCCAGGTCGCGACGGGTATCGTTGAGGATTGCACGAAATTGCGTGCCTTCTTCGGCGAGTTTGCGGCGCAAGGTCCAGGTGGGCAGCTTCAGGCGTGCCGCCACTTCTTCCAGGTCGGGTTCCCGGCCACCATTGAGCAATGGCCCCAGTAACTGAGTGATGCGTTCACGCAGGCTACGGGTGCGTGTCAGCTGCTCCAGTTCCCGTTCACACAAGCTCAGCAAGAGGCGCCAAGTGCTCGGGCAGTGCTCTGGATTGCGTTGGGCGAGGCTGGCCAGGCTCAGGCGCAATTGATTGTGTTCGGCACCAAATTGAATTGTGCAGTCGCCCAGCGCGTCGTAGGCGGCGCTGTAGTCGGGTGCTTCGAATTCGATGTCGATGCGTTCGGCGCTCAGTGGGGCAGGGCTCACACTGGACAACTGCTGCAACCAGCCCGCGAGGATAGAATCCACTACGAAACGGTTGTAGCTGTTGTAAGGGCTGATGGAGTAAAAGCGCAGCCAGGCTCCCTGCGGGTCTTCGTGAAAGCTTGAATGGCCGCGATAGTTGGACCCATACAAGGCTTCGAAGCGAATCAGGCAGCGCGCCGCCTCGCGTACCGTGGGTGCCTGGGCTGCCGTGATGCCCGCCAGGCCCGCTTGGCTGAGGCGGCTGAGTTGGCCCATGCGCAAGCCGAGCGCCGGGTTGCCGGTCAGCTGAATCGCACCATGTCCCAGACGCATGTAGCGCGGAATGGAAAGGCGCGCACCCGCTTCGCTGAGGCGGGCCGTGTCCAGGCCGTATTGCTCGAGCAGGGGCTGGGGGTCCGCATCGAAGCTGCGCACGGCGTCCGCCAGGCTATGAACGAAGCCCACCGATAAATCGCCGAGACGCATCGGCAATGGTTTCATGGCTTACAACCACAGGTTCAACAAACGCGCGCCGCGGGCATTGTCATCGGCAAAGTGTTGGCCGTTGCGGCTGAGAAAACTTTGCCCGGCGCTGGGCTGATCCCAGAACTGGCCGCGCAAGAACACGCTCATGCCGGCGATAGCCTGGCTGGAGGGCGCTTGAGTGGTCAGGGTCAAATGGTGCCACGCTTGGCCTTCGCTGAGCTCCCCGGGCTTGAGGCTGACAGAGCCGGGTGTCGATGAACCTTTGTAGCCGCGCCATGATTGATCCCAGGTGCCCCGGCCGACAACGAACGCCGGGACCGCGACGAGTTGTGCCCGTTCAGCGTCGAGCTTGCGGTAGTTGTCCGGGTACCAGCTGTCGCTGCCGATCAGCACGCCCAGACGCCCGGCCGGGGTGTCGACGACATTGAGCGCATGTTCGCCATTGGCCTTGATCGCATCCCGCTGTTCAAACACCGGATGCATCTGTCGCTGCGGCTGACCGATGGGCAAACCCTCGCGGCTGAATACCACACTGCTGTTATACAACGCGCCGCGACCGATTTTCAGTGTGCCGTCGATGACGCTGGGCTCGGGCAACACGATGGAGCCAGCCACCAGTGTCACGTCGAATTCTTTCGCCAGCCCGCCGAACAGCGCCTGATAGTCCTTGGCCATCCCTTTGGCTTTCATCCGCAAGTGAGCATCGTCCAGACGGCTGCTACCCTCGGCGCCGATCAGTGCCCGGACGAACTTCAACGGATTGCTCACGGCCAGCCAGTTCATGGCCTCCTTGAGTGTGGTGGCCTGGTACAACTCATCCTTTTCGCCGCTGACCATCAGCCACGTGCCGATATGCTCCGGCAGCACGACAATGGTTTTCGCATTCAACAAACCTTGATCCCGAGCCTTTTGCAGGTAAGCGGCGAGCTTGCGGTGCAAGCGTTCAGGGCTTTGATAGTCGGTTGGAAACAGCTCGGGCTGGATACCCAGCAAGTTGCCCCGATCAGCGGGCTGGCCCTGATCGACAGCGAGATCGATGCGCAGGTCCGAGAGGTAAAGGCCCATCGGGCGATCGGCGGCCCACATGGCGTAGGTTGTGAGGGCGGCGACCAGCGCCATGGATAAAGTCAGGTACAGAAGTTTGCGCATGGGGGAACAGTCAACGGCCGTATAAGGGCATGGTTTTTCAGTATGGATAGTATCGAAGGCTACGGCAAATCAATGGGTTGGTAAAAAATCCAGACAATCAGGGATATTTCCCTGCCAGTTGCCCCAAGTTGTGCACTCGGTCATCGCACAGGTTTCAATGCCAAAGACAAAACGGCAACGCCGCCCCTTGGGGCGGCGTTGTGATGTATCGGTGCGCAATGAAATCGCTTGAGTATCGCTTATTCATCAATTCCCACGGTAGGTGGAGAAGCCATAGGGGCTGAGCAGCAATGGGATGTGGTAGTGCGGGACGGTGCCGTCCACCTCGAAAATGACGGGTACTTCCGGAAAGAAACTGGACGTCTTATGCGCCTTGAACCACTCACCGGTCTTGAAGGTGACACGGTAAGTTCCTTTCTCCAGACCCCGACCTTGCGGATACAGCCCGGTGATGCGGCCTTGCTCATTGGTTGCCGCGCTGTTGAGCAGGTCCCAGGTTTTTCCATCCTGTTTTTCCAAAGTGACATTCACTCCAGGGGAGGGCAGGCCATCCTGCAAGTTGAGTACATGCACGCTCAATGGATTGGCTGCCGCTGCCGCCAGGGTTGAAAGGGCACTCAATACAGCGCCAACGAAGAAACTTTTCAATACAGTCATGGTGATGTCCTTAGTTTTTAACGGCAGGTAAAACTTTGTTGATAGCGACCACTGCACAACCTTCATCGTTTGCAGCGCCACCCGCACCGGCCACTCCGATGGCGCCGATGACCTCACCATCGAATTGCAATGGCACGCCTCCGCCGAGCAGCAACAGCTCATCAAGGGTGTTGAGGTTTTGTGCATCTGGATTAGCGCGAGCGCGTTCGGTTAACAACCGCGTCGGTGTCTTGGTCGACAGCGCGGTATAGGCTTTGCGTTGCGCGGCTGACGTGTTGTGCGGGCCAACATTGTCATCGCGTTGCACGGCAACCAGATTGCCGCCACGGTCAACAACGGCGGCAACGGCTGTGCGCCCCTCGGCGTGGCAAGCCGTCAGCGCGGCATTAAGCAAATCGTTGGCCATTGCAAGTGACACGTCCTTGCGCTGTGCAACCTGATCCGGGGCTGCAACGGCGAACGCAGAGCTCATTGCGAGTGTGAGCAGCAATGAAGTCGATAGGCTTGTAGGCATGCGGTTTCCTTGGCTGAGTCTGTTTGAGTCATTGACAGACATCATGACCAGTGCACCCCGTCAGAATGATTGCCTGCGGATTACCAATATGTAATGTGAGAAATCAGCGAAGCGGGCTAGCCTGTGCTCCAGTTTTGGAGGAAAAAATGCGTATCCTGGTGGTTGAAGATGAAACGAAAATGGCGGATTACCTGCGCAAAGCCCTGACTGAATCAGGCTATGCGGTAGAGATCGCTCTTGACGGGCTGGACGGCCAGCATTTGGCGCAGGAGAGTGAGTTCGACCTGATCATTCTGGATGTCATGCTGCCAGGGTTGGATGGCTGGCAATTACTGCAAATCATCCGGCGCAAATGGCAGACTCCAGTGCTGTTCCTCACCGCGCGCGACTCGGTTGATGATCGGGTCAAAGGGCTGGAGTTGGGGGCCGATGATTATCTGGTGAAACCTTTTTCCTATGCCGAGTTGTTGGCCCGCGTACGCACTTTGCTACGCCGTGGTCCGCCTCGCGAAGTCGAGCATTTTGTGGCTGGCGACCTGAGCCTGGACTTGTTGCGCCGCAAGGTCATGCGCAACGGAGAGCGCCTCACCCTGACCAACAAGGAATTCGCCCTGCTGCATCTGCTGCTCAGTCGTGAAGGGGAAGTCCTGTCGCGCTCGCTGATTGCCTCCCAGATCTGGCAGATGAACTTTGACAGTGACACCAATGTGGTCGATGTCGCCATCCGTCGACTGCGAGCCAAGGTTGACGATCCTTACACGCTGAAGTTGATCCACACAGTGCGTGGTATCGGTTACATGCTCGAGGTGCAATCCTGAATCTGTATCCGCGCACCCTGAGCCTGCGTCTGGCGATCATGTTCGCACTGGTCAGCGGGCTGTTGCTGGGCTCCCTTGGTTTTTATCTTTATCAATCGTTACAGCGAGAAATTGCCTGGCGCGATGACCAGGCCCTGCTGGGGCGGCTGGAGCGCATGCAAGCATTGATCAGCGATAGCGACAGCATCGAGCAACTGCGAGGGCGGCCCAAGCTCTACGAAAACATGTTGGGCAATAACGACAATCTGCTATGGATCGTCGATGACACCGGCAAGGTGTTGATCGAAATCAACCCAGTGCGTATGACCTTGCCAACGCTGCCGGCTGCACCCCAGGCTCGCCTCGGTGACGGTCACGCGCCTGAATCAGTGCGGCTTGCCTGGCGGGATGTCATGCAGGGTGATCGCGGCTTGACCCTGATCGCTGGCAAGTTGTTGAGTGAGCGCGACCAGATGCTGGGTGCTTATCGACTCAAGCTCTGGCTGGCCATGTCCGTCGGTGCGCTGTTGGCTTTTGCATTCGGCTGGTGGGTGAGTCAACGAGGCTTGCACCCCGTGCGCCTGCTGGCAAAACGCGCCGCCGGAATTGACGTGCAGCATTTGCATCTGCGGCTGGATGAGTTCAATGAATTGAATGAACTCAAAGTGCTCTGTAATGCCCTCAACCAAATGCTTGCCCGCCTTGAGGATGGATTCGCCCAGCTTTCACGTTTCTCGGAAGACCTGGCCCACGAGATGCGAACCCCGCTTGGCAACCTGATGGGACATACCCAGCAAGCCCTGAGGCGCAGCCGCTCTATCGAGGACTATCAGAATCTGCTGGTTTCCAATCAGGAAGAGTATGAAAGGCTGGCGCGAATGATCGACAGCATGCTGTTTCTCGCTCGCACCGAGCAGCCAAACGCTGGCGTTAAATTTGAGCACATCAACCTGCACGATCTGGTTGAGCAGCTATGTGAGTATTTCGAAGGCGTGGCCCAAGAGCGAGATGTGCAGCTGCTAAACCTGGCCCGGGATCAGTTGCTGGGTGATCCAGACTTGATCCGTCGAGCATTGGCTAACTTGCTGGCCAATGCCTTGCGCTACGCAAATCCTGCGTCTGCAGTGACGATCAGCAGCAGGGTTTCTGAGCACAAGCTAAAAATCACGGTGAATAACCAAGGGGAGCCGATTGCCGCAGAGCATCTTCCACGATTGTTTGAGCGCTTTTATCGATGCGACCCGTCACGTAATCAGCCCGACGATTCCGGGGGACTGGGGTTGGCCATTGTTCGCTCAATCATGCAACTGCATGGCGGTTGTGTAACCGTTGAAAGCACTGAAGCGGGTACGAGCTTTCATTTGGAATTTCCCTTGAAAAGCACTTGAGCGGTCTTCGCTGACATTCAGCTTCGACTTGTCGACCGTACGCCGTGATGAATTCCTCCCATGTCTCGGAACCGCGCGCTCGTGCGGCGAAGCCTGGCCTCACGGACGGTCAAGCTTCATCGATCCAGGTGCACTTACAGTGATTCCCCGGCATCCAGTTTGGCGAGCAGGATCTGTCCACGTTGCCAGAGTTCTTGCTGCTTGAGGTCAGGCATGCGTCCGAGGTTTTTGTAAACCATGCCCATCCGTTGGTTACCGCGCAGAAGATCACCATGGCGCATCAAAAAATGCCAATAGAGCGCGTTGAAGGGGCAGGCGTCTTCCGTGGTGCTTTCACTCACTTTGTACGCGCAGTCTCGGCAATAGTCAGACATGCGTTTTATGTACTGGCCACTGGCGCAGTAGGGTTTTGAACCCAGGTATCCGCCATCCGCGTGCATGACCATGCCCAGCGTATTGGGGAGTTCGACCCAGTCGAAGGCGTCCATATAGATCGCCAGGTACCACTCGCAAATCTGGCTCGGCGCGATACCGGCGAGCAGGGCAAAGTTGCCGGTGACCATCAGCCGTTGGATGTGATGGGCATAGGCATGTTCCAGGCTTTGGCCGATGGCTTGACGCATGCAGTTCATTTGCGTTTTGCCGGTCCAGTAGAACTGCGGCAGTGGCCTGCTATTGCCGAAGACATTGCCGTTGGCGTAGTCAGGCATCTTCAGCCAATAGACACCTCTGACATATTCCCGCCAGCCAATCAGTTGGCGGATAAAACCCTCCGCGGCATTCAACGCAATCCGCCCCGACCAATAGGCCGACTCCACATCGGTGCACAACTGGCGGACGTCCAACAGACCGATATTGAGCGCCGCGCTTATTCGGGCGTGAAACAGAAACGGTTCGCCGCTGGCCATCGCATCCTGATAATCGCCGAACCCGGCCAGGCCAAAATCCAGAAAGTATTCCCATAACACCTGGGCATCAGCGTGGGTCACCGGATAGTCGAACGCCTCCAGGGAACCGTAGTGGTTGTCGAAGCGTTGCCGCACCAGCGCAATCACTTGCTGAGTGATTACGTCCGCGGAAAAACGTGCTGGATAGGGCGCTTTCACGCCTTTTGGCAACGCCTTGCGGTTGTCCGCATCAAAGTTCCAGGCGCCACCGACGGGGCTGCCGTCGCCATTGAGCAACACACCAGTTTTGCGACGCATCTCCCGATAAAAGAACTCCATGCGCAGCTGCTTTTTACCGTCCGCCCACGCAGAAAATTCGTCGCGGCTGCAGAGAAAGCGGGTGTCGGCATGCCACTCAATTGACAGGCCGCAAGCCTTGAGCGACTGCTCGAGACGCCAGTCACCGCACTCGGTCAAGTGCAGTTCAGCCGGCTCCAGCAATGCGTGCCAACGCGTCAATTCGCCCGGCACCGAGCCGGTATTGTGCGGGTCATCAAGGGGTACGTACTGCACACGAATGCCGCGCTGCTGCAACGCTTCGGCAAAGTGGCGCATAGCGCTGAAGATAAGGGCGATTTTTTGTGGGTGATGGGGCACATGGCTGGCTTCCTCCATCACCTCGACCAGCAACACCGTATCGTGCTCGGCGTCCAGGCCTTGCAAAGAGGCGAGGTCGAACGATAACTGGTCGCCCAGAACCAGACACAGACGGCGGGAGGTTTTCATGCGAGATGATCCAGATGCATCCACCTCAAAATGGCTCCTTGAGTGAAAAAGGAATGCGCAACGAATCTATGGGACCTTCACGTACGCCGCACATTTCATCGTGCACGCACTGCTGCACCAGTACGCAGGGAAAAGGTGGAACCAGTTGCAGCAAATCACGCAGGTGACTGACGGAACGAAGGTGCAGTGGTTGCGCGGCATCGTTGAGCAGCGTGAACTGCCCATGATCCTGCGTGACGCGCGCCAGATAAATACCCCCCTCCAGCGACAGCAGCTCCAGCTCCCGGATTTCGCCCTTCGAGGCTTGCTCGATCAACGTTTGCAGATTCAAGGTGTACTCCTTGCCTACCAGGGCAGGCGTTCTCCGTTGTAAGCAAAGAAATCGCCGCTGTCGGCTGGCGCCAAGCGGTCAATCAGTGACAACAATTCTCGGGCAGCAATGCTTGCGGGCCTGGCAGCAGAGGCACCCCGAAAGGGCTGTGACAGGCCTGAAATAACAGTGCCAGGATGAAGGCTCAGCAAGCGGGTCTGAGGACGGGTGCGAGCCAGTTCGATTGCTGCCGTTTTGATCAGCATGTTCAACGCCGCCTTGGAGGCGCGATAGGCATACCAACCGCCCAGCCGGTTATCCCCGATGCTGCCGACCTTGGCGGAGAGCACCGCCATCGCGCCTTGTGGATCAAGCAAGGGCAGGAAGTGGCGCAATACCAGAGCAGGGCCGAGCGTGTTGACCTGGAAAACCGCCTGAAATTGTGCCGCTTCAATCGCGGCGTAACTTTTTTCAGGCTTGATTTCGTCGCGATGGAGCAGGCCAGCGGCATGCACGATCAACTGATACGGCGCTTCGGCCGCTAATTCGGCGGCGGCCCTGCCGATACTCTCGGGCGCTTCCAGATCCAGTGGCGGAACACTCTGGCGTCCCAGCTCGCGAACACTCGCACAACGTGGATCGGCGTGGAGCCATTGGCAAAAAGCCGCGCCGAGTGCTCCGCTCGCACCGATCACTAAGGCATGGTAGCCATCGCCAAGGGAGTTCATCGTGAAGGACGTGTTCATTAGCCTCTCCCACCGACAAGCGTGATTGCTTGCGCACGTTAACGACGGCGCCCGATCAGTTGCAGGAACTCCTGACGCGTCGTGGACGACTCGCGAAAGGCGCCCAGCATCACCGAGGAAGTCATTACCGAGTTTTGCTTTTCTACGCCGCGCATCATCATGCACATGTGCTGTGCTTCGATGACCACCGCCACCCCGGCGGCATCGGTGATGTGCTGGATGGCGTCGGCAATCTGCTTTGTCAGATTTTCCTGAATCTGTAAGCGACGGGCGAACATATCGACCACTCGCGCAACCTTCGAAAGGCCCAGGACACGCCCGGTGGGGATGTAAGCCACATGCGCCTTGCCGATGAAGGGCAGCATGTGGTGCTCGCACAATGAATACAGTTCGATGTCGCGCACGATGACCATTTCATCGTTTTGCGACTCGAACAGCGCGCCATTGATCACCTCTTCCAGGTTCATCGTGTAGCCATTGCACAGGTACTGCATGGCTTTGGCGGCGCGTTTGGGCGTGTCCAGCAGTCCTTCACGCTCAGGGTTCTCGCCAACGCCGACGAGAATTTCACGGTAATGCTCGGTTAGAAATGGGTCCACGTTGATGTTCTCAGCGATGCTGCATTTCATGAAAGGGACACCCCCGGCAGCAGGGGCGCGCTGGCTGAGAAATTTGATTTCCCGGGCACAGAGCGGGCATTCACCGTCGAAGTAAAGCGTGAGTGGTCACCGCTTTTTATTGTACATGACGGTTAATGTTGTATAGGTCTTGTATAAGATAGGCCGAAAAAAACCGGCTGACAATGGTCGCCACGCTGCACAAATCATTGGGAGACGCACGCATAGGCCACATCCTTGGACGCCGGGCCTTGAAAACTGAAGATGGGCTCGGTGCCGAGGGTAGGGGCTTGCCGGCTCTCGCCAAGACCTGCTGCTCATTTCGATCATTAAGTTGTCAGTTTTGGTCATTGAGCGGCCGCTGGACTGCTCATAGTCTGTAACCCATGACAGAGGGGCGCCAAAGAGCGCTCACACTTTTCCGTGATCGCTCGTTGTGGAGTTACCGATGACCGCCGCTCATTACCCGCACCTGTTGGCCCCGCTGGACCTGGGTTTTACCACGTTGCGCAACCGCACCCTGATGGGTTCGATGCACACCGGCCTTGAAGAAAAACCAGGTGGTTTCGAGCGCATGGCGGCGTACTTTGCCGAACGTGCCCGGGGTGGGGTCGGCCTGATGGTCACCGGCGGTATCGGCCCGAACGATGAGGGTGGCGTTTACTCTGGCGCGGCCAAGCTGACGACCGAGGAAGAAGCGCTCAAGCACCGGATCGTTACCCGTGCGGTGCACGAGGCGGGCGGCAAGATCTGCATGCAGATTCTCCACGCCGGCCGTTACGCGTATAGCCCGAAGCAGGTCGCGCCAAGCGCCATTCAAGCGCCGATCAACCCGTTCAAGCCTAAAGAGCTGGACGAGGAAGGCATCGAGAAACAGATCCGCGATTTCGTCACCTGCTCGACCCTGGCGCAACAGGCCGAGTACGACGGCGTCGAAATCATGGGTTCGGAAGGTTATTTCATTAACCAGTTCCTCGCGGCCCACACCAACCACCGCACTGACCGCTGGGGCGGCAGCTACGAAAACCGCATGCGCCTGCCGGTGGAAATCGTCCGTCGGGTGCGTGAGGCCGTTGGCCCGAACTTCATCATCATTTTCCGTCTGTCGATGCTCGATCTGGTCGAGGGCGGCAGTACCTGGGACGAAATCGTGCTGTTGGCCAAGGCCATCGAGCAGGCGGGTGCGACGATCATCAACACCGGTATCGGCTGGCACGAAGCGCGAATTCCGACCATCGCCACCAAGGTGCCGCGTGCGGCATTCAGTAAAGTCACCGCCAAGCTGCGCGGTTCGGTGAACATTCCGCTGATCACTACCAACCGCATCAATACCCCGGAAGTGGCCGAGCAGATCCTGGCCGAAGGCGATGCCGACATGGTGTCCATGGCGCGGCCGTTCCTCGCCGACCCTGACTTCGTCAACAAGGCTGCTGAAGGCCGCGCTGATGAAATCAACACGTGCATCGGTTGCAACCAGGCGTGCCTGGACCACACCTTCGGCGGCAAGCTGACCAGTTGCCTGGTCAACCCGCGTGCCTGCCACGAAACCGAACTCAACTACGTGCCGGTCCGGCAGGTCAAGAAGATCGCTGTGGTCGGTGCCGGTCCTGCGGGGCTTTCCGCCGCCACCGTGGCAGCCGAGCGCGGCCATCAGGTGACGCTGTTCGATTCGGCCAGCGAGATCGGCGGTCAGTTCAATGTGGCCAAACGTGTGCCGGGCAAGGAAGAGTTCTTCGAGACCCTGCGTTATTTCGCTCGCAAATTGCAGACCACCAACGTCGAGGTGTGCCTGAACACTCGCGTGGATGTGGCGAAGCTGGTTGAGGGCGGTTTCGACGAGATCATCCTCGCGACGGGGATCGCGCCAAGGACTCCGGCGATTCCGGGCGTCGAGAACGCCAAGGTTTTGAGCTACCTGGACGTGCTTCTGCAACGCAAGCCTGTAGGCAAGCGCGTAGCAGTGATCGGTGCCGGCGGCATCGGCTTCGACGTCTCGGAATTCCTCGTTCACCAGGGCCAGGCCACCAGTCTGAATCGCGACGAGTTCTGGAAAGAGTGGGGCATCGACACACACCTCCAAGCGCGCGGCGGTGTGGCCGGGATCAAGGCTGCACCCCATGCACCGGCCCGTGATGTATTCCTGCTGCAACGCAAGAAATCCAAGGTCGGCGACGGCTTGGGCAAGACCACCGGCTGGATTCACCGCACCGGTCTGAAGAACAAGCAGGTGCAAATGCTCAATAGCGTCGAGTACTTGAAGATCGACGATGAAGGCCTGCACATTCGCATCGGTGAAACCGGTGAGCCACAAGTATTGCCGGTGGACAACATCGTGATCTGCGCCGGGCAGGACCCGCTGCGTGAGCTGCAGGATGGCCTGCTGGCGGCGGGCCAGAACGTGCACCTGATCGGCGGCGCGGATGTCGCGGCGGAGCTGGATGCCAAGCGGGCGATCAATCAGGGTTCGCGGTTGGCGGCTGAGTTGTAATTTGCAGGTTTAGCCTACCCATGGCCATCGCGAGCCTGCTCGCGATGGCTGCCTTTGAGCGACTAGAATGCTGGCTCTTTACCCAGAACCGGCAGCGATGCATTTCTCCTTTAGCGACTGGCTCCCTGAAGCCCCTCTCCAACGCCTCCACCTCGACTGGCTGACCACAGCCGGCATCGAAGTCGCGATCCTGCGTCTGGACCAGATCGATCCGCTGATCAGTGGCAACAAATGGTTCAAGCTGATCGAACACCTCAACATTGCTGCACAGTCCGGCGCCAAAGGCATCATCAGCCTGGGTGGGGCTCACTCCAATCATTTGCATGCACTGGCGGCGGCCGGCCAACGATTTGGCTTTTGCACCGTAGGCCTGTTGCGTGGGCACCCTCAGGAAACCCCTACGGTGAGGGACTTGCAGGCATTCGGCATGCAATTGCACTGGCTGGGTTATGGCGGTTATCGGGCGCGGCATGCAGCGGATTTCTGGGTGCCATGGAAAGCCCGCTATCCCGACCTGCAACCTGTACCGGAAGGTGGCGGCGGTTTGCCTGGGGCGCGTGGCTGCATGCAGCTCAAGGCTCAGGTCTGCAAGCAATTGAGCGCTCTGGGCTGGAGCGATTACGATGGTTGGTGGCTGGCCTGCGGGACAGGAACGACCTTGGCCGGATTGGTACTGGCCGAAGCGGGGGAGCATCAGGTGTACGGTGCACTGGCGGTGCCTGACGATCATGGTGTGAGGCAGCAGGTTGAAGTGATTCTCGAGGAGGCGGGTTTGACAGAACCGGCTTATGAATTACTCGACGCCAGTCGTGGCGGTTTCGCCAAAGTCGATCCGTCGCTGCTCGAATTCATCACGCAAACAGAGCAGGCCTGCGCAATCCCGTTGGAACCGCTTTACACCGGCAAGGCATTGCTGGTGCTCAGGCAGCAGGTCGAAGCAGGCACATTCAAAAAGGGTGCACGCCTGATCTTCGTTCATACCGGCGGTTTGCAGGGGCGCCGTGGATTTCAGTGAGTCAGGACGGTTAAGTCACCACACGCTGGCGAAAATGAGCGATCAGATGTAGGCCGATTCTGTTTGTGCTGTATTTTCAGTTTTATGCTTGAGTGATAAAGACCGTTGATTAATATTGGTCGGGCATGGCCGTTATTTAAAGCGAATAACAGTTTTTGGCAGTTAAAATCTTGTAATCAAAGGAATGAGCATGAACGAAAACATGAATGGAGTCCGTGGTGAAGTAACTGAGTACACGTGGGGAAGATTGTGGTCCGACGGGACTCGGGAGTTTAACAATGGCGCCCTTTTGTATGCGGACGGTTCACTCGAGTTTGATGGCCTGACGTTCTATCCTGATGGGGTTATCATCGATGCGGCGGGGCGGCAGGTCGGCCTGGCCGAGCCCATCGACGAGACGCAAGATCTTGGGCAACCAGCGATTGACGAAGAGCCAGGTTCTGTCGAACAAGAGGAAGTGGAAGATGCCGCGAGTCCAGTGGATGAACTTCAAGCGTTGAATATTGAAGATTCGGATGACGTTGAGAGTTACATGTCTCTCGGTGGCGATGAACGTTAATTGATATTGCAATAGTTCAAGTTAAAAAGAGCCGTAGCACTCTGCTGAGTACTACGGCTTTTCTTTATTGATTTTGCGGCATCTCGCCGTTGGCCAGACGTTTGTTGATATCGGCGATCACTTCCGGCAAGTCGGTGATGGTATCGATCATGTAGTGCGGGCGTGAGCCTTCGAACAATGCATGAATGCGCTTGCGTTCGCTGGCAAGTTTGTCGCTGGCCAGTGCGCGATAACCTTCGTAGTCCAGGCCCAGTGCATTGCCCGAGCAAATCAGTGCCACGGTCCACATGCCGGCGCGACGGCCTTCGAGAATGCCCGGTACGGTGTCGTCGATTTTTACGCAGGCTGCGACATCGTCGATGCCCAGGGCAATCACGTTGGCCAGCGCCTGAGCCGGCCATGGGCGGCCATTCGGTACCTCGTCAGTGGCGACCACGTGGTCAGCGACGTAACCGTTGGTGGCGGCCAGTTCGACGACTTTATCCATGACTTGTTTTGGATAGCCGGAGCAGGAGCCGATCTTGATCCCTTGCTGGCGCAGGTTGGCAATGGTGTCCAGAGCGCCGGGAATCAGTGCCGAGTGCTCGGCGATTTTTTCGATCTGCAGCGGCATGAA
>NZ_RCOE01000037.1:0-2742 GCF_004321495.1 Pseudomonas sp. Sample_10 | reverse complement strand
TCGGTTCCCTGGAAATGGTCGACACCGTGGTCGAACTGCTTTCAGCGCACCCGCACCTGCCAGTGGTCTGCGACCCGGTGTTGCGCGCCGGCGGCGGCGGACGACTGGGCAAGGATGAAGTCGGCTACGCCATGCGCGAACGCCTGCTGCCGCTGTCGATCATCGCCACCCCTAACCTTCCCGAAGCCCGCATCCTCGCCGAACTGCCTGAAGGCACCGCGGACCAGTGCGCTGAGAAATTGCTGCCGTTCGTCAAACACCTGCTGATCACCGGCGGTCATGGCGACGAAACTGAAATCCACAATCGCCTGTACACCCGCGACGGTCTGCGCGAAACCTACACCTGCCAGCGTCTGCCGGGCAGTTATCACGGTTCCGGCTGCACCCTGGCCAGCGCCCTTGCCGGTCGTCTGGCGCAGGGCGAAAACCTCGCGAGTGCCGTACAGACCGCGCTTAACTACACATGGCGCACCCTGCGTGATGCCGAGCAGTTGGGTAAAGGACAGTTTGTGCCGCGTCGCTTGCCACTGGATTTTTGTTCGTAACTTTCAATGAGTACTGCGCTGAGGCTTGCCTGATGAAACTACGTGGCCTGTACGCCATTACCGACAGCGATCTTCTGCGCGGTAAATTGCTTGAGTACGTGGAGGCGGCGCTGGAAGGCGGCGTCACCTTGCTGCAGTACCGCGACAAGAGCAACGACGAGGCCCGCCGCCTGCGCGAGGCTGAAGCCTTGCGCAGCCTGTGCGAACGCTACAAGACCCGGCTGATCATCAATGACGATGCCGAACTGGCCGCTCGCCTGAACGTCGGCGTGCATCTGGGCCAGACCGATGGCCCGTTGTCGCCGACCCGCGCATTGCTCGGCTCCAAAGCGATCATCGGCTCGACCTGTCACGCGCAAATCGAATTGGCCGAGCAAGCCACAAAAGAGGGCGCCAGTTACGTCGCCTTCGGCCGCTTCTTCAACTCCAACACCAAACCCGGCGCACCGACCTGCAGCCTCGACCTGCTCGACCAGGCCCGCAAGCAACTGCATCTGCCGATCTGCGCGATCGGCGGGATCACCCTGGAAAACGCTGCTCCGCTGGTGGCCCACGGGGCTGATCTGCTGGCCGTAGTGCATGGCCTGTTCGGCGCGGCAAGCACGGCTGAAGTGACCCGCCGCGCCCGCGCATTCAATGAATTACTGAAAATCTGATTTGAGAGTCCAGACATGTCTCGTTCCGAAACCCTGTTTGCCAATGCCCAGAAACACATTCCCGGTGGCGTGAACTCGCCGGTTCGCGCGTTCAAGAGCGTCGGCGGCACGCCGCTGTTCTTCAAACACGCCGAAGGTGCCTACGTCACGGATGAAGACGACAAGCGTTATGTCGATTACGTTGGTTCCTGGGGGCCGATGATTCTCGGCCACAGCCACCCGGACGTGCTCGACGCAGTGCGCAAGCAACTGGAGCACGGCTTGTCCTATGGCGCGCCGACCGAGATGGAAACCCAGATGGCTGATCTGGTCTGCTCCCTTGTGCCGTCGATGGAAATGGTGCGCATGGTCAGCTCCGGCACCGAAGCGACCATGAGTGCGATTCGTCTGGCCCGTGGTTTTACCGGTCGTGACAGCATCATCAAATTCGAAGGCTGCTACCACGGCCACTCCGACAGCCTGCTGGTCAAGGCCGGTTCCGGCGCATTGACTCAAGGCGTGCCGAGCTCGGCCGGTGTGCCGGCAGCGTTCGCCAAACACACCCTGACCCTGCCGTTCAACGACATCGATGCCGTTGAGGCCATGCTCGCCGAAGTCGGCCAGGACGTGGCGTGCATCATCGTCGAGCCTGTGGCCGGCAACATGAACTGCGTGCCTCCGGCTCCGGGCTTCCTCGAAGGCCTGCGCAGCCTGTGCGACAAGCACGGCGTAGTGCTGATCTTCGACGAAGTGATGACCGGTTTCCGCGTCGCCCTCGGGGGTGCCCAGGCTTACTACGGCGTGACGCCGGACCTGACCACCTTCGGCAAGATCATCGGTGGCGGCATGCCCGTGGGTTGCTTTGGCGGCAAGCGCGAGATCATGTCGCGCATTGCTCCGCTCGGCCCGGTTTACCAGGCAGGCACGCTGTCGGGTAACCCGCTGGCGATGGCGGCAGGTCTTACGACCCTGCGCCTGATCAGCCGCCCGGGCTTCCACGCCGAGCTGACCGATTACACCACGCGCCTGCTCGATGGCCTGCAAGTGCGCGCCGATGCCGCGGGGATTCCGTTCGTGACCACCCAGGCCGGTGGCATGTTCGGTCTGTACTTCAGCGGCGCCGACGACATCGTGACCTTCGATGACGTGATGGCCAGCGACGCCGCCCTGTTCGGCCGCTTCTTCCATCTGATGCTCGAAGGTGGCGTGTACCTGGCGCCGAGCGCCTTCGAAGCAGGCTTCACCTCGATCGCCCACGGCGAAACCGAATTGAAGCTGACACTGGATGCCGCCGAGCGCGCATTTGCTGCGTTGAAGTAACATTGTCGTACTGACGCCGGCCAATGCCGGCGTCAGCTTTCACCTGCACTCCTGCCCTTTTGCCTGCTCATCTGCTAATAATCCCCCGCAAGTGGGCGATATATTCCCCGCGCAGCAGAAAAACGAGTAAAGACTTTGTAAGGTTGGCCCTGCTTATTTCATAATGCGCGCTTATTGGATCCCCTCGATGGGTCCGCGCGCCCTTCAGAGGTAAGTCGATTCCCATGAACCGCACCGGCCGC
>NZ_RCOE01000141.1:0-17704 GCF_004321495.1 Pseudomonas sp. Sample_10 | reverse complement strand
TCCTGACATCCTGCTCCCAAAGCAGGCGCGCTACCGGACTGCGCTATACCCCGGTTTGAAATTGGCTCCGTGACCAGGACTCGAACCTGGGACCCAATGATTAACAGTCATTTGCTCTACCGACTGAGCTATCACGGAACTACATATTTCAATTTACAACATTGAAGCTTTACTGCGTTCTCTTCTACTCGTTCGCATCGCTGCGTTCGTGTGTCTGAGGCGCGCTATTCTACAATCTTCAGCACCTCTGTCAACCCCCTAAATTGCTTTCAAGTTAATGATTTGCAACTTATTTTGGATTCCTGCTTGGGGAGCAAGAACCCTGGCGGGTGACTGACTGCGGGGCGCACTTTACAAGCCTTTTCCTTTGAGTTCAACAGCCTAACGAAAAAAAGGCCTCGCAATGCGAGGCCTTTTCATTTTTGCTGCCGCCGAGGATCAGACGAAGACGATTTCGTCGTTTTCCACCACACCGTGGGCTGTGTCGCCTGGCATGAATCGGCCCGACAGAATCAGCTGTGCCAGCGGGTTCTCGATCCAGCGCTGAATCGCTCGCTTGAGCGGCCGAGCGCCATACACCGGGTCGTAACCCACCGCGATGAGCTTATCCATCGCTTCAGGGCTGAGCTCGAGTTTGAGCTCACGTTCAGTCAGACGACTACGCAGACGACCCAACTGGATCTCGGTAATGCCGGCGATCTGATCCCGCGCCAACGGTTCGAAGATCACCACCTCGTCGACCCGGTTGATGAACTCAGGCCGGAAGTGCGTGGAAATCGCATCCATTACCGCCGCACGCTGTGCTTCACGATCACCGACCAGTTCCTGGATCTGCACCGACCCCAGGTTGGAAGTCATGACGATCACAGTGTTCTTGAAGTCCACCGTGCGGCCATGGCTATCCGTCAGGCGACCGTCTTCAAGCACTTGCAGCAAGACGTTGAACACATCCGGGTGCGCCTTCTCGACTTCGTCCATGAGGATCACCGAGTAAGGCTTGCGACGCACCGCCTCGGTCAGATACCCGCCTTCTTCGTAGCCGACATAGCCTGGTGGCGCCCCGATCAAGCGAGCCACGGAATGTTTCTCCATGAATTCGGACATGTCGATCCGCACCATCGCCTCTTCAGTGTCAAAGAGGAACTCGGCCAGCGCCTTGCACAGCTCGGTTTTACCGACACCGGTAGGGCCGAGGAACATGAACGAGCCGCTCGGCCGGTTCGGGTCGGACAACCCGGCGCGGGAACGCCGTACCGCGTTGGAAACCGCGACCACCGCTTCGTCCTGGCCAATCACACGCTGGTGCAACAGGCTTTCCATCTTCATCAGTTTTTCGCGTTCGCCTTCGAGCATCTTCGACACCGGGATACCGGTCCACTTCGAAACGACTTCGGCGATCTCTTCTTCAGTCACCTTGCTGCGCAGCAACTGGTTTTCCGCTTTGCCATGCTGGTCGACCATTTGCAGGCTGCGTTCCAGATCCGGGATCACCCCGTACTGCAATTCCGCCATGCGGTTCAGGTCGCCCTTGCGGCGAGCGGTTTCCAGTTCCTGGCGGGACTGTTCGATCTTTTGCTGGATCTGCGCAGAACCCTGCACCTCGGCTTTTTCCGAATTCCAGATTTCTTCGAGGTCCGAGTACTCGCGCTCATGCCGAGCGATTTCTTCCTGGAGTTTTTCCAGACGTTTCTTCGCTGCGTCGTCGCTTTCTTTCTTCAGCGCCTGGGATTCCACCTTCAGTTGAATCAGGCGACGCTCGAGTCGGTCCAGCACTTCGGGCTTGGAATCGATCTCCATGCGGATGCGGCTGGCAGCCTCGTCGATCAGGTCGATGGCCTTGTCCGGCAATTGCCGGTCAGTGATGTAGCGATGACTGAGCTTGGCCGCCGCGATGATCGCACCGTCGGTGATCGCCACTTTGTGGTGAACCTCGTAGCGCTCTTTCAGGCCACGCAGGATGGCAATGGTGTCCTCTTCGCTCGGTTCGTCCACCAACACTTTCTGGAAGCGCCGTTCGAGAGCGGCATCCTTCTCTATATATTGGCGGTACTCATTGAGCGTGGTAGCGCCGACGCAATGCAATTCACCGCGCGCCAGGGCCGGCTTGAGCATGTTGCCTGCGTCCATCGAGCCTTCGCCCTTACCGGCGCCGACCATGGTATGCAGCTCGTCGATGAACAGAATGATCTGTCCTTCCTGCTTCGACAGTTCGTTGAGCAATGCCTTGAGCCGCTCTTCGAACTCACCGCGATATTTGGCACCGGCAATCAACGCCCCCATGTCCAGGGACAACAGGCGCTTGCCCTTGAGGCCATCCGGCACTTCACCATTGATGATGCGCTGGGCCAGGCCTTCGGCGATCGCGGTTTTACCCACGCCAGGCTCACCAATCAGCACCGGGTTGTTCTTGGTGCGGCGTTGCAGCACCTGAATCGTACGGCGGATTTCGTCGTCGCGGCCGATCACCGGATCAAGCTTGCCCTCTTCAGCACGCTTGGTCAGGTCGACGGTGTATTTGTCCAGCGCCTGACGCGCCTCCTCGTGGTTCGGGTCGTTGACGGCCTCGCCACCGCGCAGGTTGTTGATCGCGTTTTCCAAAGCCTTTTTGCTCACGCCCTGACCGAGCAACAGCTTGCCGAGCTTGCTGTTTTCGTCCATGGCGGCGAGCAGGACCAGCTCGCTGGAGATGAACTGGTCGCCCTTCTGCTGAGCCAGACGGTCAGCCTGGTTGAGCAGACGCGCCAGATCCTGCGACATATTGACGTCGCCGGTCGGGTTCTGGATTTTCGGCAGTTGGTCGAGCTCTTTGGTCAGCTCTTTACGCAGGCTGTTGACGTCGAAGCCCACCTGCATCAGCAGGGGCTTGATCGAGCCGCCCTGCTGTTCGAGCAAGGCCTGCATCAAGTGCGCCGGCTCGATGGCCGGATGATCGAGGCCGACGGCCAGGGATTGGGCATCGGACAACGCCAACTGCAATTTGCTGGTTAAACGGTCTATACGCATGGGTCACCTTCCTTTTGAGCAGGCCGGACCTATAAAACATCCTGAATGAAGAAACCTGCCAGATACCGTTATAGATGCGGTCGATTCTGGGAGTTTCAAGCATCAATACATTGATGCAGATCAGAGAAGCTTAGCGGGCGAGCCAGATCAAGGAGGCGAACCGACCGGTGCGAGGGGCCCGGCGGTAAGAATAGAAACGCGGGTCGGTCACGGTACAGAAACCGCCACCGTAGACAGCGGTGACGCCGCGAGCAGCCAGGCGCAGACGCGCAAGCCTATAGATGTCGGCCATGAACTTGCCGGGGTTTTGACTCGGCACGAAGGCTTCAGCCGCCTGCGGCAATTGCTGCACGAAGGTTTCGCGCACTTCCGGGCCGACTTCAAAGGCTTGCGGGCCAATGGCTGGACCGAGCCAGACCAATACTTCGGCAGGTGGCACCGCCAGACTGTCGAGGGTGGCTTCCAGCACGCCAGCCGCCAACCCGCGCCAACCGGCATGGGCTGCAGCAACGCGGGTACCGGCACGATCGCAAAACAGCGCAGGCAGGCAATCGGCGGTCATCGCCGCGCAGGCGACGCCCGGCGTTGAGGTCCAGCTGGCGTCAGCCGTGTCCACCCGGCCCGGATCGGCATGGGCCACGACAATGCCGTGGACCTGCTGCAGCCAGGCCGGTTGAATAGAGAAATGATCGGTAAGACGACGGCGATTTTCGGCGACGGCCTCAGGGCTGTCACCGACGTGATCGCCGAGGTTGAGGCTGTCGAACGGCGCCAGACTGACGCCGCCCGCACGGGTGGTCACACAGGCTTTGACCCCGGCCGGCGCGGGCCAGTCAGGAATCAGCCAGTCACTCATCCGATGAACGCCTCGCGGTCTTGCTTGAGCAGGGTCAGCAACCAGACGAAATCTTCCGGCAGCGGCGACTCCCAACTCATGCGCTCACCGGTCGTCGGGTGATCCAGCTCCAGGAACCGTGCATGCAGTGCCTGACGCGGGAAGTTTTTCAGCGACTCGACCATGGTCGGGTTGGCTGCCGGCGGAATCCGGAAACGACCGCCGTAGGCAGGATCTCCAACCAACGGGAAGTTGATGTGGGCCATGTGTACGCGAATCTGGTGCGTACGACCGGTCTCCAGCTTCACCCGCACGTGAGTGTGGGAGCGGAAACGCTCAAGCACGCGGTAGTGGCTGACGGCCTGCTTGCCCCCCTCCATTACCGCCATGCGCTGGCGCTGCTGGCCGTGGCGACCGATTGGCGCGTTGATCTTGCCGCCAGCCGTTACCACACCGATCACGATGCATTCATAGATGCGGCTGACGCTGCGGCTCTGCAACTGTGTAACCAGCTGCGTCTGCGCCTGAATGGTCTTGGCCACCACCATCAGACCGGTGGTGTCCTTGTCCAGGCGATGCACGATACCGGCGCGGGGCACATTGATGATGTCCGGCACGTGGTGCAGCAAGGCGTTGAGCAAGGTGCCGTCGGCATGGCCGGCAGCCGGGTGCACCACCAGGCCCGCAGGCTTGTTGATCACCAGGATGTCGTCGTCTTCATAGACGATGTCGAGCTCGATGTCCTGGGCGATCCATTCGCCCTGGGCTTCCTGCTCGGCAGTCAGCTCAAGGATGGCACCGCCATGCACAATGTCGCGCGGGCGGATCACCGCCCCGTCCACAGTCAGGCGACCTTCTTTGATCCAGGCGGAAAGGCGCGAGCGTGAGTGCTCAGCGAAGAGTTGGGCGGCGACTTGATCGAGGCGTTGGCCGCCCAATTCGGACGGCACCTCTGCGCGAAGTTCAATTTTATCGGACATGCTCAGACTAGGCGTCGGCACAGCCTTTGGTTTCGGCTGCGCGCTTGTGGTTAAATACGGCGTCTTTTGCCCCGAGGCTATTCAACGGGGCGCTCATCATAACAGGACGGCCACGCCCAAGACAGCGGCCGTCATAGGGACGCAAGCCGCCATGCAAGTGAAACACCTGCTGCTGATCGCCATCCTCGCATTGACCGCTGCTTGCTCATCGAAGGAAGTCGTAGACGAAAACCTGAGTGAAGTCGAGTTGTACCAACAGGCTCAAGCCGACCTGGACAACAACAGCTACACCAGCGCCACCGCCAAGCTGAAGGCTCTGGAATCGCGTTATCCGTTCGGTCGTTATGCCGATCAGGCTCAACTCGAGCTCATCTACGCCAACTACAAGAACGCGGAACCCGAGGCTGCAAAAGCCGCTGCGGAGCGTTTCATTCGTCTGCATCCGCAGCACCCGAATGTCGATTACGCTTATTACCTCAAGGGCCTGACTTCTTTCGACCAGGACGTTGGTCTGCTGTCGCGCTTCCTGCCGCTGGACATGACCAAGCGTGACCCGGGTGCCGCGCGCGACTCCTACAACGAGTTCGCCCAGCTGACCAGCCGCTTCCCGAACAGCCGCTACTCGCCTGACGCCAAGCAGCGCATGATCTACCTGCGCAACCTGCTGGCAGCCTACGAAATCCACGTTGCCGACTATTACCTGACCCGTCAGGCCTATGTCGCTGCGGCAAACCGTGGGCGCTATGTGGTGGAAAACTTCCAGGAAACCCCATCGGTCGCCGACGGCCTGGCGGTGATGACCGAGGCCTACCAGCGTCTGCATCTCGACGAACTGGCCGCCACCAGCCTTGAAACCCTGAAACTCAACTACCCGAACCACCCATCGTTGGTGGACGGTCAGTTCGTACCGTCGGTTGACGAAGCCGACAACCGTTCGTGGCTGAGCAAGGCCACCCTGGGCCTGATCGAATCCCGTCCGCCGCTGCCGCCGGGAGAAACCCGCGCCAACCAGGACGTGCAGAAGCAGTTCCAGGACGCGAAGGATGCCATTCCGAACGAACTCAAGCCTAAAGACGCAGATGGCGAAGTGATCGAGGAAGAGGAACACGAAGCTGAAGGCAACAACGAAGACCGTTCGTGGTTCAGCTACATGACCTTCGGCGTGTTCGACTGACACGACCGGCGGTACAAAAGGGAGACGCTTGAGTCTCCCTTTTTTATTGGGTTTTTTTTGTGGTTGGCGAATGCGCTGTGCGCCTGTCATGTCCCCGGCTAAACTGCCTGTTCATCAGCCAATAAAGCAGCTCATCATGCTTCGTATACTCTTCTGGATCGCCGTGATTGCCGCCGCGGTGTGGTTCTGGCGCAAGTACAAGGGCCAGGCCTCCTCTCCCAAATCCAATGCCGAGCTGGAAGCAGCGCCAATGGTCCGTTGTGCTCATTGCGGTGTGCACCTGCCACGCGATCGCGCACTGAACCTTCAACAACAGTGGTATTGCAGCCAGGCTCATCTTGAGCAAGGCCCCGGTTCCAGTGATCGCTGAGGCATCCAGTCACAGCGACAAGCAGGCCCAGCGCCTGCTGCGCCTCTATCATCTCTACCGTTTAAGCGTCGGCATCATCCTGGTGCTGCTGATCTCCAGCAACATGGATAACCGGTTGCTGACGTCAGCCAACGACGATTTACTGCGCATTGGCAGTTGGTTGTACCTGGTGCTGAATATTGTGCTGGTGGTCTTCTTCGAGAACACCCGTCGACCGGCACAACTGTTCAGCCTGGCACTGCTCGATATCTTTCTGCTGTGCGGCCTGTTCTACGCCGGCGGCGGTGTGGCGAGCGCCATCGGCAACTTGCTGATCGTCTCGGTGGCCATCAGCAATACCTTGTTGCGAAGGCGCATCGGCCTGTTGATTGCCGCCCTCGCAGCGATCGGCATCGTCGGTTCAAGCTTGCTGTTGAATTTCAGCCATCGCGCCAGTCCCAACGACTATTTGCAAGTCAGTACCCTCGGCGCCCTGTGTTTTGCCGCAGCGTTGCTGGTACAGGGCCTGGCCCGACGCCTGGAAGTCAGCGAAACGCTGGTGGAGCAGAAGGCCAGCGAAGTCATCGGCCTCGAAGCACTCAACGCGCTGATCCTGCAACGCATGCGCACCGGCATCCTGGTGCTCGACGATCAGCGCCGAGTGCAATTGGCCAATCACAGCGCCTTGACCCTGCTGGGTTTTGATCGCCTTGAAGGCCGACTGATCGACGAGCTCCTACCGTCGCTCGTCGAGCGTCTGCACCTGTGGCTCAACAACCCGACGCTGCGCCCCCAGAGCCTTAAAATCGCCAGCAGCGGCATGGAGCTGCAACCCAGTTTCATTGCCCTGGACCCGAGCCCACAACACCAGACCCTGGTTTTTCTCGAAGATATCGCGCAAATCGCCCAACAAGCCCAACAAATGAAACTCGCCGCCCTTGGCCGCCTGACCGCCGGTATCGCCCATGAAATACGCAATCCGCTGGGCGCCATCAGTCACGCCGCACAGCTATTGCGAGAATCAGAGGAACTGAACAGCGCCGATCAACGTCTGACGCAGATTATTCAAGACCACTCTCAACGAATGAATCGGGTAATCGAAAACGTCCTGCAAATGTCCCGCCGCCAACAAACCGTGGCGCAGCGCCTCGACCTGAAGCCGTGGCTGCAACAGTTCGTCACTGAAATTCGCGAGGCCGCGACCGAGCGTCAGCGGATACACCTGAACATCGGCCCCGGCGACTTCAAGACGTTGATGGACCCGGACCAATTGCACCAGATCATCGACAACCTGATACGCAACGCCTGGCGCCACAGCGCGCAAAACCACGACCTGGCGCAAGTCTGGCTTGAATTGTTCATTGATCCCGACAGCCAGTTGCCGATCCTCGAAGTGCTCGATGACGGGGCCGGTGTGACGCCGGACCATCAGGCGCAACTGTTCGAACCGTTTTTCACCACCAGCCACCAGGGCACCGGCCTTGGGCTGTATCTGTCCCGTGAGTTGTGCGAAAGCAACCAGGCACGCCTAGACTTCAAACCACGCCAAGGCGGCGGCTGCTTTCGCATCACCTTTGCTCACGGACGGAAACAAAGTTGAATATGAGCCCACGGCAAAAAGTCCTGATCGTCGACGACGAACCGGACATCCGCGAACTCCTGGAAATCACCCTGGGTCGGATGAAACTCGATACCTACAGTGCGCGTAACGCGAGCGAGGCCCTGGCCCTGCTCAATCGCGAAACATTCGATCTGTGCCTGACCGACATGCGCCTGCCCGATGGCACCGGCCTGGAGCTGGTGCAGCACATCCAGCAACGTTATCCACAGATCCCGGTGGCCATGATCACGGCGTATGGCAACGTTGATACGGCAATCAACGCGCTCAAGGCCGGCGCTTTCGACTTTCTGACCAAACCGGTGGATCTCAACCGCTTGCGGGAACTGGTCAACAGCGCCCTGCTCCTGCCCTCTCCTGGCGTCGCCATCGACCGACGGTTGTTGGGCGATTCGTTGCCCATGCGCAACTTGCGCAAGCAGATCGACAAATTGGCGCGCAGCCAGGCTCCGGTGTACATCAGCGGCGAATCCGGTAGCGGCAAGGAGTTGGTGGCGCGGCTGATCCATGACCGTGGCCCACGTGCCAACCAACCCTTTATCCCGGTCAATTGCGGAGCGATCCCGTCGGAACTGATGGAAAGCGAGTTTTTCGGGCATCGCAAAGGCAGCTTCAGCGGCGCCATCGAAGACAAGCCCGGCCTGTTCCAGGCTGCGCATGGCGGCACGCTGTTCCTCGACGAGGTGGCTGACCTGCCGCTGCCAATGCAGGTCAAACTGCTGCGGGCGATCCAGGAAAAAGCCGTACGCAGCGTCGGCGGCCAGCAGGAAGAGGTGGTCGATGTGCGCATTCTTTGCGCCACGCATAAAGACCTTGGTGGCGAAGTCGCCGCGGAACGCTTTCGCCAGGACCTCTACTACCGTTTGAACGTGATCGAGCTACGAGTGCCGCCCCTGCGCGAACGCCGCGACGACATCGAGCCATTGGCCAGCCACGTACTCAAACGGTTGGCAGCCGATACGGGGCAAGCGCCGGCAAAACTGCACCCGCAAGCACTCGAGGCACTGAAAAATTACCGTTTCCCCGGTAATGTGCGGGAACTGGAAAACATGCTCGAACGAGCGCACACCCTCTGCGAAAACAAACAGATCGAGGCAGGCGACCTGCGATTGGCCGAGGGTAATTGCACGCCTGAGGGCGGGGTGCCGGATCTGACGCAAATCGACAATCTGGAAATGTATCTGGAAAACGTCGAGCGCCAGCTGATTCTTCAGGCACTGGAAGAAACCCGCTGGAACCGCACGGCGGCGGCTCAGCGGTTGAATCTTTCATTCAGGTCGATGCGTTACAGGCTGAAAAAATTAGGGTTGGATTGAGGGCCCCCATCGCGGGCAAGCCCGCTCCCACAGTTTTTGCGTCGAACACAAAATCGAGAACTCCCCGCTTCACTGTGGGAGCTGGCTTGCCCGCGATGGCAATCTGACAAGCAACTAATTCCTGACGGTCAAATCCGCCCGGACGGAGCATACGGCGCCGGGTCGATAATCGGATCGCGATCCAACATCACATCGGCAAACAACTGGCACGACGCTGGCGCCAGCACCAGCCCATTGCGGAAATGCCCGCAGTTGAGCCACAAGCCTTCAAACCCGGGCACCCGGCCAATGTAGGGAATACCTTGGGGCGAACCCGGGCGCAAACCGGCCCAATGCCCGACCACTTCGGCATCCGCCAACGCCGGGATCAGCTCAATCGCCGAGGCCTTGAGGCTCTCCAGCGCCGATTCGGTTGGCGTCTTGTCGTAGCCTTCATACTCCAGCGTACTGCCAATCAGAATGTGCCCGTCGCGTCGGGGAATCGCGTAACGCCCCTTGGCCAGCACCATGCTCGGCAGAAAATCCGCCGCGCACTTGTAGAGAATCATCTGCCCTTTCACCGGCTCGACCGGCAACTCCAGGCCCAGGCTCTTGAGCAAATCACCGCTCCAGGCACCCGCGGTCAAGACCACTTGATCGCCATGAATCGCACCGCCAGAAGTCTGCACACCGACGACTTTTTCGCCTTCGCGAATAAAACCACTGACCGCGCACTGCTCATGAATCGTCACGTTCGGCAGTGCCTGTAGCGCTGCCTTGAGCGATTTCACCAAACGCGGATTGCGTACATTGGCTACATCAGCCATGTAGATGGCCCGGGAAAAACCACCGCCCAGCACCGGCACCGCATCGTGCGCCGCCGAGATATCCACAGCCCGCAACGGACGATTCTCCCGCACTGCCCAGGCCAGCGCCTCGGCCTCGTCATCCAGATCGAGCCAATACAGACCGGTGGTATGCACCTCTGGATCGACCCCGGTGGCAGCAAACAAGCGCTCACCCAGCTGTGGATAAAAGTCCTGGGACCAATGAGCCAGCGCGGTAACTGCCGGGTTGTAACGCCATGGATAGAGCGGCGAAACAATGCCGCCACCCGCCCAGGACGACTCCTGACCGACATTCGAACGGTCCAGCAGCACAACGCTCTGCACTTCGGACGCGAGATTGAATGCCGTCAGCAGGCCGATTACCCCGCCACCGACAATCACCACTTGCTGTTGCCTGTTCATATTGTGATCCAACCGATAAATAGACAGTGGACGCAAAAGGCGCCCGAAAAACCTCAGCGACCCCAGCAGTCCTTGGTGGTCAGGCCGGCCGTGGCGTTGACCATGCCGCGCACGCCTGTATTAGTGATCGTGAAATCACCGCACTTGTCGGTCGCCATGGCTGTACCGGCCTTGCGCACCGCCGTCAGCAGGAAAGTCTGGTCGGTCAGGGTCGACGTGATGGTGTAGTAATCATTGCCAGGGCTCAGGCCGGCAACGCCGGTATACACATTCTTTTGTGTATAGAAACGCTCGAGAATCTGCGCCTGCTCGGAAAGCAGGCCGGCCACTTCGGCACGACGGCCCTTCTTCAGGTACTCGGTGAAACTGGGTGCAGCGATGGTCATGACAATCCCGATGATCGCAATCACGATCATGATTTCGATCAGGGTAAAACCGCGGTTGAATCTGTGCATGCCTCAACTCTCACTTACTGTATTTGTCGCCACATGATGCGACGGCTGCCACCGCCGGATTTTTCCACCAGCGTGGTAATGCCGCCACTGGAATCGTTCACCACTTTGCGTGTCCCGCCATTGACGATGGCGTTCAAGGTCGGATTGCCTCCGGTGAAAATCACACCCGCGGACACGGTATCGTTGCTGTCGACCACGCCGTCGCTATTGGTGTCGAGCACCGCATAGTTGAGCATCTTACCGCTGAACGCATCGAGTTCGACCAGTTTGCCGGTGCCGAAACTCGCGCACGGGTCAGTGGTGTCGACACTGGCCGTGGTAAAGACGATCCGACCCAGTATCAGATTGGCCTGATTGATCACCCGTTCACCGGTCAACACGTTGTTGTACACCAATGGCAGGTACCAGCCCTTTTCCGCTGGATAAGTCACCTCGTTCTGGCTGGTGGTGATGAACTGACCTGAGCTACCCGAGAACACACCCGTCACCGCCTGAGCCTGCAAGCTCGAGGTGGTGATCTGCCCGGAACCACCGTCCGCATCCCACACCGCGTAGAACGCCTGCAAATCCTTGTTGGTCTTGTCCGCCGTTTCGTTGAATTTTCCGCTGCCGAAAAATACCACTTTGCCACCCAGCGAGTTATCCGCCAGCAAGGGTTGCGCGGTGATTGGCTGGGTCGCCCCACCCGCAGCGGTGAACAACGGCTTGCCGGAAAACGCCACGCCCCAGGTGTCGGTAGAAGTACCGCTCAAGTCAAACTTCCACAGCCGCCCCTTCAAATCCCCGCCATAAGCGGCCTGCACCACGTTCTGCGAGTTGACCCTGAGCTTCACCGAGGACAAACCGTTGCTGGTCTCGCTGCCGTCGACGACGATTTTCTTGATCAGCGAGCCGTCGCGGACATCCACTACGTACAGGGCTGCGACCCCGGAGTTGCTGCCGTAGCCGTTGGAAATGAACGCAGCCCAACGACCGTCGGCCAAGCGTGCCACTTCCGGACGGGCGTAGGCATAACCCAGATCATTGAAAGCGTTTGCGGTGTTTGCGCTGGTCGGCGCGCTGATTTCCCACAACGCTCTGGTCGCATTGCCCGCCGAGGCATCGAACAGTTGCAAGGCGTAGAAGGTCCGCCCTCCCGCCCCGGTGCCACCGAGCGCCAGGGTTTTCCAGGCGCTGTTGAGTTGGGCATCGAACACGCCCAGCTGCCCGTCCACCAGGAACTTGTGGCTGACGCCGTTGATGTAGCCGGTATCGGCGATGTAGCGCAGCGACGGCAACACACTCGACGGCATGTAGGCGTAGCGTCGTGCGCCGCTGGTGGAGTTGATGACGTTAACGAAACCGTCGTTGGCGTTGACCACCAGGCTGGCATTCATGTTGGCCGCTTTGGTGGCCAGATAAGCGCTGTAGGTGCTGTCGCCGGAAAGGTCGGAGGCGGTTTTGTCCGTTGGTGACGCCAGGACCAGCGGCGAGTTGATGATATCCCCCAGCAACACACTGCGTACTTTCAACCCGGTCTTGTTGGTGCCCTTGCTCCACTCCACCAGATCGCTGCCGGTGATACCGCTGGGCAGGCCTTGATTGAGGGTGGTTTGTTGGGCTGTGGAGAAGTTGGCATAGGCCAACGTCACGACGGTGTTGGTTTGACTGTTCCAGGACTGATAGGTCGGCGCCGTGGCGCCAGGCACGATGGCCGTGTCGGTGGTCCACTGCACCGCACTGGTGTTGACCGTGCCACTGGCGGTGAAGCCGTAGGACTTGATGGTGCCGCGCCAATCCTTGGGGTCATAGCTGGTTTGAAAGAAGCTGCTACCGCTGCCGAGAATCGTCCCACTGGTCACGCCACTGCCACCGGACCCCGCCTTGGAAGTGATTTCGCTCAGCGCGGAGGACAGCGCGGCATTCAGTCCGGTGCTGTCGGTAGCCTGATAGTACTTGCCCTGACCGTAGTTGGCAGCATCCGACAGCATCTGGTTCGCCGCGGTGAAACCCACGGTGTAGGTGTTCATGTTTTGCTTGGGGAAATCTGTCGCGTTCCAGCTTTTGCCGGCCAGATCGGTTCCGGTGGAGCGCATGTCGATGTCGAAGGCGAATTTGGCGATGTCGTCCAGATAGAGGGTGTCGCCCTCGCCGTCACCGCTGAGGTTGTCACCGTCGTTGGCGCTGTTGCCGTCCCAGTTCGGCAGACGAGTGCCACCCAGCGGATCGTTGGTGGGAAACGTCCGGTCGTAGGTGGGCAAACCGTCGGTAATGACCACCCCGTAGTTCTTCTGGCAGCGATACTGGATCGGGCTGGTATAGGTCGCCGGCGTGGAGTTGTAGTACGGCGCCATGCCGCGCATGTATCGCGTCACTTCGTAATAGGCTTCCGCCAACGGTGTGTTGGCCACGGCACTCAAGCCATTGATCGAGGAAATCAGCGCGTTGTAGTTGGCATCCACCGACAGATCGCTGACCGCCCGGGCAATGTAGCCACCGTTGCCCGGGTTATTACTGATGGGGGAATTGAACGTCGCAAGTCCGATACGCAATGAGCGATTGCTGGTGACCAGATTCTTCGAGACATCCTGAGCGACGCTGATCCGATACTCATCGGGAATTGCATTGGCGCCCGAGGTAAAATCCCGGCTCGAACCGTTGGCCAGCCCCAACAGATACGCCAGATAGTTTGCGGTATACCGGGTGTTTTCATTGCCGACCGGGTCGGGCAATCTCAGGCAAATCGGCGTCAGCCCGAGAAAGCCTCGATAGAAACCGTACCAATTGCCGTTGTTCGGGCAACCGCCCCGGTTCAGGCTCGACAGGGAAATATTGGTGTCGCTCATGTCCAGGTTCTGGCCACTGAGGCATGACGAGTTGGAACCGCAGATCGCGATCTGTGCACGATTGACCGTGGGATCGAATCCCGGCGCCCAGATGATGTTATTCATGCTCCCTGAATCGTCGATCATCAACATCACATTCGGCGCGACCGCTGCGGCGCTTAGCAACGGTGAGTCCGACGGCGTAAAGGCATAGACCGGCGCCGCCAGATACAGGCCCAAAACAGCACCGCAAATTAACTGCCAATGCCGCGTGCGCCTTTCAGTACTTCGCATAAATGCTCTCCACCACACTGCGCGAGTTGCCCGCGATGCCCACGGCAGTTACCCGGTACAAGGTTGCCGAGGTGTTGCTCGGCACGTTCACCGCCGTCAGGGTGGTGCCGATGTTTTGCACCCCGTAAAAGCCATTGCCCGAAGCGATCCAGGTCACCCCTGAGGTTGAATTGAAACCGGCAGCCTTGATGGTCGATGACTCGGCCGGCGGCGCACATTGGCTGGTGCCGCTGCACACTGCCAGTGTGAAGCTCTCGAGTTGCACTGCGCTTTCACCCACGCGCAACGCCGCTTCGGCGGTCTGGAATGACTGATTGCGCAGGCTTACGCTGCCGGCCATTTTTTCTTGCAAGGTGGCGTTCTGCATCGATGAAATGCCGATTAGCGTCAGCAATAGCAAGAAAACCAGGCTGACCAGCAATGCCATGCCGCGCTGGGCGTGAAACGCCATCATTTGTCCCCCGCTCATGGCAGTCGGTTGCGCAACGCGGCAACCACGTTGAAGGTTTGGTTACTGACCCGGTTGTTCGGATCGGTGAGGGTCAAACTCAATCGCACGCTGCGGATGCGTGCCGGGTCGGACGGGTTGCTGCTGTAACTGGAAGCCGACGAGTCGGCAGCAGAGCTGGCAAGGCCAAAGCTCACATTGAAGGCGCTGACGTTGTCCACCAGGACCTGCTGGGCCGGCGTGCCTCGGCCTACACCCATGGTCAACTGGCCGTTCTTCAAGCTGTAGATCAACCGTCGAATCGGGAATGCCAACTGCCCCGAAGCCGGTGCGCGCAGGTCGCTGTATGCCGTTGCAGTGTTTCGACAGTCGGATATCACCGTCCAGGTCGGCGCCCCGCCGCTGCCTCCGACATCCGCCGTTACCAGAGTCAGTTTGAGGTTGGCGTTATCCCAACTGATCGGTGTGATTTGCGCCGCGTTGAAATCACCCGGCGTACTGGCGTCCGTGATCGTCCCCAGACAACCAAACATGCCCACCATGCGGATTTCCTGGATCATCTTGCTCAGCACGAAACGCGCGTCTTCCTGCATCGCAGCGGCGGCGTTCTGGCTGATGTAGGTGTTTTTCGACGCGATGAAAATCTGCACCACGCCCAGGACCACCACCAGACTCAAAGCCAGGGCGACCAGCAATTCGATCAGGCCGAAGCCTCTTTGCCGGCGGTTCATGGCGTCGATACCGGGTCAACGGTGGCACGACTGGTGAGGACGAAACTGCGACGTGCATTGGCGCTATTGGCGGCCCTGGAGTCATCCCAAGTGATGGTGATGGTATAAACCCGCTGATTGAGTGCGATGCTGCCCGTGGCGGTGGGACCGCCGAAATTGACGATATTGCTGGTGAAGTCGTACAGGTCCTGGTCCCGGGCTACGTTGAGGTTGCCGGAAGTCGGAGGTGTCACGGTGTAATCGGCAGCGGAGTTGGCGCGGATACGGTCCATCATGTCGTAGGCGATGAAACTGGCCTGGCTGGTCATCCGCGCACTGTCGGTGTATTTCAGCGCATTCAATTGAAAAGCTGCCGCCCCCAACAGACCGACGCTCAATATCAACAACGCAACCAGAACTTCGATCAATGTCATGCCGTCCTGTGCATGCTTGCTCCATGGCCTCATCCGCAATTTCCACCCAATAGAATTCGTCCGTTCAAACACACATTCAGCGTCCTGCTTTGCGACCCCAGCACATAACTGATCACCACCGCCGTGGACGATGACGCCAGCCCGCCCAGATTGTTGAAATCAATGGGGGTCACCCCTGAGGTTAGCGTCAGAGTCGCTCCGCTGCTCATCGCTGGAACAACCCGCAATACATTGGCCGCAGTGCCAGTACCGTCATAAACCGCTAACTCTCCGGTCCAGACGCCGTCGCCTGCCTTGGGCCGCAGCCGCGTCGTCACGCCTCGGTCGATGGCCTCGAGGCGAGCGAAATTCAGACTGCGTTGCAGGTCGCCGATTTCAGTGTCGGCCTTTGTCGTTTGGGCCGAGCGGGTAAACGCCGGGACGGCCAAAGTGATCAGCACCAGAAAGATCCCCAGCGCGATCAACAACTCGACCAGCGTGAAACCTTTTGAATGATGTTGCATCGGTGCCCTCCGTTGCCGTCGGCTATACCTGCAATTACACGCTAGAACATTCCACCGCCCCAGCGCGGTAGATTTGCCATCAGTCGCGCAGGGAGCGCACAGATCACGCCACTCCAGGGAGGGAGATATCATGCGCCAGCACGGTTTCAGCCTGATTGAACTGCTTATGGGACTGACGATTGTCGGGATTGTTCTACATTTGGTCAGTCCGGCATTCGCGGCAGTTACCGAATCGAACCTTCGCGAGCAGGCTGCGCAGTCGCTGTACAGTGACATCCGCACCGCCAGAACCGAGGCGATCGCCCGCCATCAGAGCGTGATGATTCATTCCATCAACGGTGACTGGGGCCAGGGTTGGCGAATCATTCTGGATATCAGTGGCAAGGGGCACAAAGACCCCGGCAATCCGCTGCTGGTCGAGCGTCAAAGCGCCACGCCGATGCCGATCGTCGGTAACCGACCTGTCAGCCAGTTCGTGCGTTTCAGCCATCTGGGCGAACCACAGTTCGCCCAGGGAGAATTTCAGGCGGGGACATTACATGTTTGCGCTGCGCGCGAAGCGGTCAGTCAGTATCAGGTGGTACTGGCGCCGAGCGGACGCGTCAGCCTGCGCAGCGCGAAGGCTGAGCAAGCGTTGTGCGCAGAAGGAAAAACGCTTAAAGCAGGGAGCGGACGCGCAGCTCTTTAGGCATGGAGAACGTGATGTTCTCCTCACGACCGGCCAGCTCATCGGCACCGGTAGCGCCCCAGGCCTGCAACTGCTGGATCACGCCGCGCACCAGCACTTCCGGTGCAGAGGCGCCAGCCGTAATGCCGATACGTTCGACACCGTCAAACCAGCTCTTTTGCAGGTCTTCAGCACCATCAATCAGATAGGCCGGGGTCGACATGCGTTCGGCCAGCTCACGCAGGCGATTGGAGTTCGAGCTGTTGGGGCTGCCGACAACCAACACCACATCGCATTCGTCGGCCAGTTGCTTGACCGCATCCTGACGGTTTTGCGTGGCGTAGCAGATGTCGTCCTTGCGTGGCCCACCGATGGCCGGGAAACGCGTACGCAGGGCATCGATGACGCGACTGGTATCGTCCATGGACAAGGTTGTCTGGGTCACGAACGCCAGTTTCTCGGGGTTATGCACTTGCAGCGCGGCGACATCCTTTTCGTCTTCGACGAGGTAGATCGCGCCACCATTGCTGGCATCGTACTGGCCCATGGTGCCTTCGACTTCCGGGTGCCCGGCGTGGCCGATGAGGATGCATTCGCGACCGTCGCGGCTGTAGCGTGCGACTTCGATGTGCACCTTGGTCACCAGCGGGCACGTGGCATCGAATACTTTCAGGCCCCGGCCGGCAGCTTCGGTGCGTACCGCCTGGGAAACACCGTGGGCACTGAAGATCACGATCACGTCGTCCGGTACCTGATCCAGCTCCTCGACAAAGATCGCGCCACGGTTGCGCAGGTCTTCGACGACAAATTTGTTGTGGACCACTTCATGGCGCACATAGATCGGCGGCCCGAAGACTTCCAGGGCGCGGTTGACGATTTCGATCG
>NZ_RCOE01000176.1:0-2757 GCF_004321495.1 Pseudomonas sp. Sample_10 | reverse complement strand
AATTCCGAAACCCCAATTGCGAAAGCAGTTGGGGTTTTGTTTTGTCCGCAGGAAAATCCGTCTCCCTTGATTTCTATGCATTTGCTCGGGGCGTGGCTATCATGCGGGCCTCATTGTGAGGCGGGACTTGCATGCTGACTTTGTTAAAGCTTCTTAAAGATGGCCGATTCCATTCAGGTCAAGCGCTGGGTGCTGCCTTGGGTGTTAGTCGCAGTGCTGTGTGGAAGCAGCTTCAGCACTTGGAAGCTGAGCTGGGTTTGTCCATTCATAAAGTTCGAGGGCGGGGTTATCAATTGGCAGCGCCATTGACGCTGCTTGATCCTGCTGAGATAGCGAGACTTGCCCCATCTTGCGAGTGGCCTGTTCTGGTCTTCGATTCAATTGATTCCACAAATGCCGAGGCTCTGAGAGCGATAGAGCGTCTCCAGGTCGCGCCCTTTCTGGTGCTTGCCGAGCGTCAAACGGCGGGGCGCGGGCGGCGGGGACGTAAGTGGGTCAGTCCATTTGCGGAGAATGTTTACTTTAGCCTGGTGCTGCGCATCGAAGGCGGGATGCGTCAGCTGGAGGGGTTGAGTCTTGTCGTTGGGCTTGCTGTCATGCAGGCGTTGCGTGAGCTTGGTGTTTCCGAGGCGGGTTTGAAGTGGCCGAACGATGTTCTGGTAGGTCAAAAGAAGATTGCCGGTATCCTGCTTGAGTTGGTTGGCGATCCAGCTGATGTCTGTCATGTGGTGCTGGGTGTTGGGATTAATGTAAACATGCAAATGACCGATGAGGTTGATCAGCAATGGACGTCCATGCGACTGGAGTCCGGCAAGATGTTTGATCGAAATCAGTTGGTGGCAACACTAGGTGTGATGCTGCAGAGGTACCTTGCTCGCCATCAGGCCACAGGCTTTTCTTCCATCCAGGCTGAGTGGGAGCAGCATCACTTGTGGCAGGGGCGCGCTGTGTCATTGATTGCGGGCGTAAATCAAATAGATGGCGAGGTGCTGGGGATCGATAATCAGGGGGCTCTGCGCTTGAAGGTAGGCGGTGTGGAAAAAGTCTTTAGTGGTGGTGAGCTGAGCCTGAGGTTGCGCAATGATTCTTGAGCTCGACTGCGGAAACAGTTTTATCAAGTGGCGTGTGCTCGAATCGAATGCCCGGGTGGTGGTGGGTGGCGGGGTTGTTGATTCGGATCTTGCTTTGCTCGCGGACTTGAATCTACTCGAGGGACTGGCTCTCAAGCACTGTCGGCTGGTCAGCGTGAGGACTCAAGAGGAGACCGGGCTGTTGGTCTCTCTCTTGAAGGAATCCTTCGGCGTATCGGTCGTTTGTGCTTCGCCTGCCCGGGAAATGTCCGGCGTTCGAAACGGTTATGAAGAGTTCGAGAAGCTGGGTCTCGACCGCTGGCTCGCCCTGCTTGGAGGGTTTCATTTGGCGGCTGGGGCGTGCCTTGTGTTGGATTTCGGTACTGCGGTCACAGCCGATTTCGTTGCGGCGGATGGGGGGCATCTCGGTGGGTTCATATGCCCCGGTATGCCATTGATGCGAAATCAACTTCGCACGCATACTCGCAAAATTCGTTACGGTGATCTTGCGGCTGAACGTGCATTGGAAAGTCTCGAGCCAGGGCGTACAACGGTTGAGGCTGTCGAGCGCGGTTGCCTGTTGATGCTGCGGGGGTTCGTGTTGACGCAGCTCGGACTGGCGCGGGAGCGTTGGGGTGACGATTATGCGGTTTTCCTAACGGGTGGTGATGCAGCTCTGGTCTCCGAAGTGGTGCCTGAAGCCAGGGTGGTTCCGGATCTGGTGTTTGTCGGTTTGGCGATGGCGTGCCCTTTAGCCTGAGGTACTTATGCGTTGGTTGTTTTTGCTGCTGCTTGTTCTCAATGTGTTTTATTACATTTGGCATCAACAAGAGGCTCCGCTGCGCGCGAAGGACGTAACGCCTTTGAGTTTGTATCGAGGGTCGCAGCACGATATCCGGCTGTTGAGCGAGACCGAAGTCGCGTCTAAAGATAAAGAGAAAGAGAAAGAGAAAGCGGTCCAGGTGGACTCAAACTGTCTTTATGTAGGTGGTTTTGCGCGCCAGGATGTTGCTCAGGGGCTTGAACGAAGACTGACAGGTATGGAGGTCAGGTTTCAGGCCTTGCCTCGAGGTAGCGCTGAATCAGCGGGTTATTGGTTGCGCGTGGCCCCGGAGAGCCGGCGCTGGCTGGATGATCTGCAGCTGATAAACCTTTCTAAAGAATTCAATGAGTTAAAACATAAAATAATGCCTTGCGAGGGGGTTGCACCCTTCGAATAGTTTGCATAGAATGGCGCCCGCTCCACAGCGAACACCGGAAACGGTCAACGGCGTGGGGCGAGGTCAACGCAGCTAACCTCAGGTTTTTAATGAGAAAAATGCTTGACAGAAGGCTGGCATGATGTAGAATGCCGGCTCGCTTAGGAGGGGTTCCCGAGCGGCCAAAGGGATCAGACTGTAAATCTGACGTCTACGACTTCGAAGGTTCGAATCCTTCCCCCTCCACCATTTTAGCGAGAGCTGTAAGCCTCGCGGGTATAGTTTAGTGGTAGAACCTCAGCCTTCCAAGCTGATGATGCGGGTTCGATTCCCGCTACCCGCTCCAAGTTTACAGGTTTTGCACAGTGTTTCGCTCTTGTAGCTCAGTTGGTAGAGCACACCCTTGGTAAGGGTGAGGTCAGCGGTTCAAATCCGCTCAAGAGCTCCATATAACAAGGCAGATATGAAAATATCTGCCTTTGTTTTAA
>NZ_RCOE01000088.1:1521-17718 GCF_004321495.1 Pseudomonas sp. Sample_10 | reverse complement strand
CGTATCAAGAAGCCCGTTCATGGCCCAGCCGTCCACGACCTACAAGTTTGAACTGAACCTCACCGACCTCGACCGTAGCGTCTACGAGAGCGTCAAGCAGACCATCGCCCGTCATCCTTCGGAAACCGAAGAGCGCATGACTGTGCGCCTGCTGGCCTACGCACTCTGGTACAACGAGCAACTGTCTTTTGGCCGTGGTCTGTCAGAAGTGGATGAACCGGCCTTGTGGGAAAAAAGTCTGGATGACCGCGTCCTGCACTGGATCGAAGTCGGCCAGCCGGATGCCGAGCGCCTGACCTGGTGTTCGCGTCGCACCGAGCGCACCAGTCTGCTGGCTTACGGTAGCCTGCGCGTCTGGGAAGGCAAAGTGGTGCCGGCGGTGAAGAACCTGAAAAACGTCAACATCGCGGCCGTGCCTCAAGAAGTGCTGGAAACCTTGGCCAAAGACATGCCCCGCGTCATCAAGTGGGACGTAATGATCAGTGAAGGGACGATTTTCGTGACCGACGATCGCGGTCAACACGAAGTCCAGCTGACCTGGCTGCTGGGCGAACGCGGCTGAGGCTGCGCCATTCCCCAGATATCCCACATTCTAGAGAAGCACCTGTCACCCCATGCGCATCGAACCTCGCCTGTTGCCCGACACCTTGCCCTTCCTCGGTGATAT
Source organism: Pseudomonas sp. Sample_10 (assembly GCF_004321495.1). Taxonomy (NCBI): domain Bacteria; kingdom Pseudomonadati; phylum Pseudomonadota; class Gammaproteobacteria; order Pseudomonadales; family Pseudomonadaceae; genus Pseudomonas; species Pseudomonas sp. Sample_10. Next base: position 17,051 of record NZ_RCOE01000088.1, on the reverse strand, counting down.
TCCACCTTTGCTGACCCGCCTGTATGCGGCGCGGGGTGTGCAATCCGAAGCCGAACTGGACAAGAGCCTGGCGCGGTTGATCCCGTTCCAGAAGCTCAAGGGCATCGAGGCGGCGGTGGATCTGTTGGTAGTCGCCCTCGAGCAACGTCAGCGGATCCTGATCGTCGGCGACTTTGACGCCGATGGCGCGACGGCCAGTACCGTGGGCACTTTGGGCCTGCGTTTGCTGGGTGCGGCGCATGTCGATTATCTGGTGCCCAATCGATTCGACTACGGCTACGGCCTGACGCCGGAAATCGTCGCGGTGGCACTGGAGCGCCAGCCGCATTTGTTGATCACGGTGGACAACGGCATCTCCAGTGTCGATGGCGTGGCGGCGGCGAAGAAGGCCGGGCTCAACGTGCTGGTCACCGATCACCATTTGCCCGGCGACGAATTGCCGTTGGCCGATGCCATCGTCAATCCGAACCAGCCGGGATGCGAATTCCCGAGCAAGGCGCTGGCCGGTGTCGGGGTGATTTTCTATGTTCTCATGGCTTTGCGCGCGCGGTTGCGCGAACTCGGCTGGTACACGGACAAGCCGCAACCGAACATTGGCGAGTTGCTGGATCTGGTGGCACTGGGCAGTGTTGCCGACGTCGTACCACTGGATGCCAACAACCGGATTCTGGTGCATCAGGGCCTCGAGCGGATTCGCGCAGGCCGAGCCCGGCCGGGCGTCAAGGCGATCCTGGAAGTGGCCAAGCGTGATCATGCGCGCATTACCTCGACCGACTTGGGCTTTATTGTCGGTCCGCGCCTGAACGCGGCAGGTCGTCTGGATGACATGAGTCTGGGCATCGAATGCCTGCTGACCGAAGATGCCGGCCTGGCCCGTGAAATGGCTGCCCAACTGGACGGCATGAACCAGGACCGCAAATCCATCGAACAGGGCATGCAGCGTGAAGCGCTGGCCCAGCTCAAGGACCTGCCGCTGGAATCGATGCCGTTCGGGTTGTGCCTGTTCGATCCTGAGTGGCACCAGGGCGTCATCGGTATCCTCGCGTCGCGCATGAAAGAACGCTACTTCCGTCCGACCATCGCTTTTGCCGATGCTGGCGATGGTCTGCTCAAGGGCTCGGGACGTTCGGTGCAGGGCTTTCACATCCGCGATGCACTGAGCGTGGTGGCGGCGCAGCATCCGAACCTGATTACCAAGTACGGCGGTCATGCGATGGCGGCGGGCCTTACGCTGCCGCAAGACAACTTCCCGTTGTTCGCCGAGGCGTTTGACGCTGAGGTCCGCCGGCAATTGCGTGAAGAAGACCTGACCGGGCGCCTGCTGTCGGACGGCACCCTGGCGGTCGAGGAGTTTCACCTGGAGCTTGCCCGGGCACTGCGCCATGCCGGGCCTTGGGGGCAGCACTTTCCTGAACCGCTGTTTCACGGGGTGTTTCAACTGGTGGAGCAGCGCGTGGTTGGCGAACGGCACCTCAAAGTGGTACTGAGGAGCGAGTGTGGTTCGGTCAAGCTCGACGGCATTGCCTTTGGCATCGACCGCGACGTCTGGCCGAATCCGACCATCAAGTGGGTCGAATTGGCTTACAAACTCGACGTCAACGAGTTTCGTGGAAACGAGACGGTTCAGTTGATGATTGCCCACATAGAACCGCGTTGACCCCTTCGCGGGCAAGCCTCGCTCCTACGGATTACCGAAATCTGTAGGCGCGAGGTTTGCCCGCGAAAGCGATCTTTCTGACTCGCAACCTTTCTGAACCCTCCCTCATCCCTCGATGTCGACTAGGCTCTAAGCACTGCTTGATTTTCCTTGTGACGTCTTGTCGAATTCTTTTGCCCGCGGGGGCGGGTGTTGTACCTTTTTCCTGTCACTCGTCGACTTTCAAACAGAACCCTGGAGCCTGACCACTGATTCGAGAGGTGCCCCATGAGTCTGCTGCTTGAACCCTATACCCTTCGCCAATTGACCCTGCTCAACCGCATTGCGGTGTCGCCAATGTGCCAGTATTCGAGCGTTGATGGTCTGGCCAATGATTGGCACCTGGTCCACCTCGGCAGCCGTGCCATCGGCGGGGCCGGGCTGGTGTTTACCGAAGCCACGGCAGTCACGGCCGACGGGCGGATTACCGCGCAAGACCTTGGTCTGTGGAACGATGAGCAGATCGAGCCGCTGCAACGCATCACTCGCTTCATTGCCGCCCAGGGTGGCGTTGCGGGTATCCAGTTGGCCCATGCCGGTCGCAAGGCCAGCACCTGGCGCCCTTGGCTCGGCAAACATGGCAGCGTAAAACCTGAAGACGGTGGCTGGTTGCCGATCGGGCCGTCGCCCATTGCTTTTGATCCACAGCACACGCAACCCAAACAGCTTGACGATGGTGAAATCGCTGATGTGATTCAGGCCTTCGTCGATTCCGCCAAGCGCGCGTTGGCCGCCGGTTTCAAAGTGGTGGAAGTGCATGCGGCCCATGGTTATCTGTTGCATCAATTCCTCTCACCGCTGAGTAATCAGCGGCGCGATCAATGGGGCGGCTCGTTCGAGAACCGCATTCGCCTGGTGTTGCAAGTTACCGAAGCCGTGCGCGCGGTGTGGCCGCAAGAGTTGCCGCTGTTTGTCCGTGTCTCGGCCACGGACTGGGTCGAGGATGGCTGGAACCCGGATGAAACCGTCGAGCTGGCGCGACGCCTGAAAACCCTGGGGGTCGATTTGATCGATGTTTCGTCGGGTGGCACGGCGGTCAACGCGGAAATTCCGACCGGCCCTGGTTATCAGACGCGCTTCGCGGAAAAGGTCCGCAAGGAGGCGGAAATCGCCACCGGCACTGTCGGCATGATTACCGAGCCGGCACAGGCCGAACACATTCTGCGCACCTGTCAGGCGGATATCATTTTCCTGGCCCGTGAGTTGTTGCGCGACCCGTACTGGCCGCTGCATGCGGACGACGATCTCGGGGGACGCAAGGCCATCTGGCCGGCGCAGTACCAACGGGCTACTCATCGTGATCAACCCATTCATGAATCTGATCTGCGTGAATGATTGCGCCGTTACGAAAAAAGCCCCTGAATCGTGAGATTCAGGGGCTTTCGTTTGATCGGGAAACCAATCAGGCCGCTTCGATCTTGCTGCGGTTTTGCTCGACCTTGTTCAGGTAGTCCTTGAGCTTGTCCTGTTCCTCCGGCGTGGTGAACAGGCCTAGCTTGCTGCGGCGCCACAGAATGTCATGGGCGGTGGTGGCCCATTCTTCGCTGCACAGGTAGTCAACTTCGCGGGTATAGAGGCCGCCGCCGATGTGTTCGCCCAGATCGCCAAGGTCCTGCACCCCTTCGAGCATGCGCCAGGTCCGGCTGCCGTAGGTGGTGGCCCAGCGACGCGAGATTTCGGTCGGAACCCAGTCGAACCGGTCACGAATTTTCGAGCTCAACGCCTGCGGGGTCGTCATGTCTTCGCCGCCTGGCAGGGGCGAATCGGCGGTCCAGCTCGGTTTGATGTGCGAGAAGTACGGTGTCAATTGCGCCAATGCCGACTCGGCCAGTTTGCGGTAAGTGGTCAGCTTGCCGCCGAATACCGACAGCAACGGGGCTTCTTCGCCGGAGCCCGACAGGGCGAGGGTGTAATCACGAGTCACCGCCGACGGGTTGTCCGATTCGTCGTTGCACAGCGGACGCACGCCGGAATAACTGTGCAGGATATCGTCCCGGCTGATCTGTTTTTTGAAGTGGGCGTTGACCACGTTCAACAGGTAATCGGTTTCGCCATCGGTGATTGCAACCGCGGCAGGGTCGCCGGTGTACTCGCGGTCGGTGGTGCCGATCAGGGTGAAGTGGTTCAGGTACGGAATGGTGAACACGATGCGCTGGTCTTCGTTTTGCAGAATGTGCGCATGTTCGCCTTCGTACAGCTTCGGCACGATCAGGTGGCTGCCCTGGATCAGACGGATGCCGTACGGCGATTCCATTTTCAGGTCATCACGAATGAACTTGGCGACCCAGGGGCCGGCCGCGTTCACCAGTGCCTTGGCACGAATCGAAAACAGGCTGCCGTCGGCTCGTTCCAGGTGCAGGTGCCACAGCCCCTTGGTGCGACGAGCGCTGACGCAACGGGTCTGAGTATGAACGTGGGCACCTTTTTCCCGGGCTTCGATGGCATTGAGCACCACCAGACGCGCATCGTCGACCCAGCAGTCGGAATACTCGAAGCCTTTGGTGATTTCGCTTTTCAGTGCGCTGTCCGCAGCAAACTTCAGGCTTTTCGAGCCCTGGAGTTGTTCGCGTTTACCGAGGTTGTCATACAGAAACAGCCCGGCGCGGATCATCCAGGCTGGACGCAGATGAGGGCGGTGCGGCAACACGAAGCGCATTTGCTTGACGATGTGCGGCGCCTTGGCCAGCAGCACTTCGCGCTCGGCCAATGCTTCGCGCACCAGACGAAATTCGTAATGTTCGAGGTAGCGCAGGCCGCCATGGATCAGCTTGCTGCTGGCGGACGATGTGTGGCTGGCCAAGTCATCCTTTTCGCAAAGGAACACTGACAGACCGCGGCCTGCGGCGTCCGCTGCGATCCCTACACCATTGATCCCGCCACCAATGACGGCGATATCGTAGACCTCGGCAAGAGGGGGCGTAGGCAAGGTGGAAGTGGGCATCGGCTAAGGCCTCGGGTGTTTTTGATTTTCTGTATTTGATTACGAACATAAATGTTCATTTGCGAAAATACTAGCCCATAAAGATGCGCACAGCCAGTCAGCTTCGATTGAAAATACTCATCGAAGGGCGGCGAAAGGAAAATTTACGAACATTGAAGCGTTAGCGGAGGGCTTTTGTGGCGAGGGAGCACGCTCCCGCTCGGCGGCGAAGCCGTCGCATTGACGGCTGATCCGATGATTCTGAGGGAACTCGATTGAATGGTGGAAGGGCTGCCTCGCAGCCCAACGGGAGCAAGCTCCCTCGCCACAGGGGAGGGGGGTGCTTAAACGACTTCCAATCTAACCTTGTGCTGGCTCAACAACTGCGCCAGCGCCGGGGAAGGCTGCTGATCGGTCACCAGGCAATCGACCAGGCTGATCGGCCCCAGGCGAATCATGGCGTTGCGCCCGAATTTGCTGGAGTCGGCGGCGAGGATCACTTGTCGGGCATTGGCGATGATCGCCTGGGACACCCGCACTTCCTGATAATCGAAATCCAGCAAACTGCCGTCTTCATCGATGCCGCTGATCCCGACCAGGGCGAAGTCGACCTTGAACTGGTTGATGAAATCGACACTGGCCTGACCCACCACGCCACCGTCACGCCGCACGTTGCCGCCGGTCAGCAGCACGTCGAAGTCGTCCTTGGCACTGAGCATCGAGGCCACATGCAGGTTGTTGGTGATGATCTTCAGATGGTTGTGATTGAGCAGGGCGCGGGCGATGGATTCGGTCGTCGTGCCGATGTTGATGAACAGCGACGCGTGATCCGGGATCTGTGCGGCAATGGCTTCGCCGATACGCTGCTTTTCATCGCGCATCTGATCGGCACGCATGGCGTAAGCGGTGTTTTCGACACTGGAGTCGTAAGCCGCGCCGCCGTGGTAACGACGCAGCAAATTGGCTTCCGCGAGCTGGTTGATATCGCGGCGGATGGTTTGCGGAGTAACAACGAACAGCGTGGCCATTTCCTCGATACTGACGTAGCCGCGTTCGCGAACCAGTTCGAGGATTTGCTGCTGACGGGGAGGCAGATTCATGGGGCGTCCTTTGGGCTGCCGTGCAAAATTTGCCCATGATGCCGCAGGAATCCGCTCCCTGCCAGTTACATACAGATGCGAGTCTGCTGGTTGGCTTATTCAGCTTCGTCTTCAGAGGCCCAATCGCGAGTGCGGCTGACCGCTTTTTTCCAGCCGGCGTAAAGCTTTTCCTTCGCCGCTTCGTCCAGGGTCGGTTCGAACTTGCGCTCGATCACAGCCTTGCCGCGCAACTCTTCCAGGCTACCCCAGAAGCCACACGCCAGGCCGGCCAGGTAAGCGGCACCCAGCGCCGTGGTTTCACGCATTTGCGGGCGCTCGACCTGAGTACCGAGAATGTCGGCCTGGAACTGCATGAGGAAGTTGTTCGCTACCGCTCCACCATCCACGCGCAGGGCCTTGAGGCGTTCGCCGGAGTCTTGCTGCATGGCGTCGAGCACGTCGCGAGTCTGATAGGCGATCGACTCCAGTGCGGCACGGATGATGTGATCCACGCGTACACCGCGGGTCAGGCCGAACAGCGCGCCACGGGCATACGGGTCCCAGTAGGGAGCGCCAAGACCGGTAAAGGCCGGCACCAGGTACACGCCGTTGCTGTCCTTGACCTTGTTGGCGAAGTATTCAGTGTCGTGGGCGTCGTTGATGATCTTCAACTCGTCACGCAGCCATTGCACGGTGGAGCCGCCGTTGAACACCGCGCCTTCCAGCGCATAGGCCACTTCGCCGCGCGGGCCGCAGGCGATGGTGGTGAGCATGCCGTGGTTGGATTTCACGGCTTTGTCGCCGGTGTTCATCAACAGGAAGCAGCCGGTGCCGTAGGTGTTTTTGGCCTGACCGGCCTCGACACACATCTGGCCGAACAACGCCGCTTGCTGATCGCCGGCGATACCGCCGATGGCGATGCCGCTTTTGGTCTGGCCGTAGATTTCCGATGACGACTTCACTTGCGGCAGCATTTCCCGGGGGATATCCAGCACCTCCAGCATCTTCGTATCCCACTCCAGGGTGTGGATGTTGAAGAGCATGGTGCGCGAGGCGTTGGTGTAGTCGGTGACATGCACTTTGCCGCCGGTAAATTTCCAGATCAGCCAGCTGTCGACGGTTCCGAACAGCAATTCACCGTTGCGCGCGCGCTCACGGCTGCCTTCGACGTTGTCGAGAATCCATTTGAGCTTGGTGCCGGAAAAGTACGGGTCGGTGACCAGGCCCGTGGTGTCGCTGATGTATTGCTCATGGCCATCGCGCTTGAGCTGCTGGCAGATTTCGGTGCTGCGTCGGCACTGCCAGACAATGGCGTTGTAGATCGGACGCCCGGTGTTCTTGTCCCAGACCACCGTGGTTTCACGCTGGTTGGTGATACCGATGGCCGCGACCTGATCGTGATGCAGGCCGGCTTGCGCCAGCGCCTCGACCATCACCGCGCTTTGCGTGGCAAAGATCTCCATCGGGTCATGTTCGACCCAGCCGGCTTGCGGGTAGTGCTGTGCGAACTCCCGCTGGGCGGTGCAGACCACGTTGGCGTCGCGGTCGAAAATGATCGCGCGGGAGCTGGTCGTACCCTGATCGAGGGCAATGATGTAGTTCTTATTCTGAGTGTCGGTCATGTCGATTGCCTTGGACGAAATATGGGAGCGAGTTCTGGCGCGCGATCTGTTCGGCAGGATCATGCGCCAACGGTATCAAGAAATTCTCGGTTTGCCGTCAATGGCCGGTGTTGCTTCCTTCATTGCGGGCTCGGTGCTCGGTAGATGGCGGGCGATCAAGCCGCGATAAGCGGCTGCACCCAGGCAGGCACCGACGATCGGTGCAAATATCGGAATCAGGAAATACGGAATATCGCGACCGCCGGTGAAGGAAATATCGCCCCACCCCGTGAAGAAAGTCATCAGCTTGGGGCCGAAGTCGCGCGCAGGGTTCATCGCGAAACCGGTCAGCGGTCCCATCGAACTGCCAATGACCGCGATCAGCAAGCCAATCAGGATCGGCGCCAGCGGGCCATTGGGCAGGCCATTGTTATCGTCGGTCAGCGACATGATCACACCCATCAGGATGGCGGTGATGATCACTTCCACCAGGAACGCCTGCGCCGTGGTCAGGCTGGGGTTGGGAAACGTGGAAAACACCGAGGCCAGTTCAAGGCTGGCTTGGGTGCCGCGAACCATGTGGTGAGTTTGTTCGAAATCGAAGAAAAGGTTGCTGTACAGCGTGTACACCAACAGGGCACCGCAAAAGGCGCCAGCGATCTGGGCAAAGATATAGAACGGTAGTTTGCGCTTTTCGAAATCGGCAAAAATGCTCAGTGCAATGCTGACAGCTGGATTGAGATGCGCGCCGGAAACCCCGGCGGTCAAGTAGATGGCCATGCTCACGCCGACGCCCCAGATGATGCTGATTTCCCACAAGCCGAAGCTGGCGCCCGCGACCTTGAGCGCGGCAACACAACCCGTACCAAAAAAGATCAGCAGCGCAGTACCTAAAAATTCGGCCATGCATTGGCTCGAGAGGGACGGTTGTTGTAAAGCGGTAGTCATTGAAACCTCATTTTTTTTCTTGTCTGGCGCTTTCATTCCATCATGGTCAGAGCGCGTTTTTCCCCAAGGCAGGATCCCCATCCTGTCCCGGATTACAGCTGGGCACTGCGGTAAGACGTTTCGTGCAGTTTCATAAACGAAAAAATATAGACAAGAAACACTGCTGTCAAAGGTCGAAAGTGAACCATTGGTCACAAATAAACTATTAATCCTGTGAATGATCCCAACGGGTGCTGATTGGTGGCCTGTTCAACCGGCACCGGGATAGAGCCTTTTGCGTATCAATGTCCTAGAATTCCGCGCAAGATTTTTTTACTGCCTCCCAGTCTGGAGCTGCCATGACCCCCGCATTGGATTTGCTGAAAAAGGTTCGCGCCGAACACCGTGTGCACAGTTATGAACATGATCCGAAGGCTGCGTCCTACGGGCTGGAGGCTGCAGAGAAGCTTGGACTGGACCCGGCGCAAGTGTTCAAGACTTTGCTGGCGGCCAGTGAAAAGGGTGAATTGCTGGTGGCGGTGGTGCCAGTTGGCGGCAGCCTGGATTTGAAACACCTGGCCCACGCCGCCGGGGTGAAAAAAGTCGAAATGGCCGACCCCGCAGCTGCGCAACGCGCTACGGGGTATCTGCTGGGCGGGATCAGCCCGCTGGGGCAAAAGAAGCGCTTGCGCACATTTATAGACAATTCTGCCCAGCCCTTGGCGAGCATTTTCGTCAGTGCCGGTCGGCGTGGCCTGGAGGTCGAATTGGCCCCGGCGGTGCTGGCCGAACATACTCAGGCGAAGTTCGCCGACATCGGCCGCACCTGAGGGGCTGGATACGTCGCTGTATGGGGAAAATCGGGCTGTTCTGTCACTGGTGCGTTTTTCCCCGCGACCTCATGCTCGGCGACCTGACACAGGGAGATGGTTATGCAACTCGAGTTTCATCAGGTCGACGCGTTCAGCGATCAACCATTTAGCGGCAACCCGGCAATGGTCTATCGGCTGGACGCCTGGCTTGCCGATGAGTTGATGCAGAAGATCGCCGCCGAACACAACCTTGCCGAAACGGCTTTCGTCGTACGAGAAGGGCTGGGCTGGCACATCCGCTGGTTTACCCCGTCCACCGAAGTCCCGCTGTGCGGGCACGCGACGTTGGCCAGTGCCCATGTTTTGTTCGAGATCTACAAGGAACCGGTCGAGCGCCTGGACTTCACCTGCAAGTCAGGCCCACTGAGCGTCAGTCGCGAGGGTGGACGTTTGTGGCTGGATTTTCCGACGATCATCCCGTCGGAAGTGGGCGTGACCCTTGATGTCGAGCGTGCGCTCGGCGTGGAAGCAGTAGACGTGCTCGGCTCGAATGAATTGTTCGTGGTGCTGGAGTCTGAGCAGGCCGTGCTCGATTGCAAACCGGACATGGCCGCATTGGCAAAACTGCCGTGGCTGGGCGCCATCGTCACGGCCCGGGGCAGCAAACATGATTTCGTCTCGCGCTACTTCGCGCCGGCGATTGGCATCAACGAAGACCCGGTGACCGGATCGACCCATTGCAGCCTGATTCCGTATTGGTCGAAACGTCTGGGCAAGTCGGGTTTGACGGCTTACCAGTGCTCGGCGCGGGGCGGGGAGTTGTTCTGCCGGCTGGAAGGGGATCGGGTGAAGATAGGCGGGAATGCAACGCTGGTGGCCAGCGGCACGCTGATGCTGGGCTAATGCAAATCCGTTGTAGGAGCGAGCCTGCTCGCGATAGCGGTACATCAGCCAACATTGTTGTTGAATGTGAAACCGTCATCGCGAGCAGGCTCGCTCCTACAGGGAAGGTGTTGATTAACTAACGCTGCTGTACCGCCGCACACCCGATTCAACGGTCGGAATCTGCGCCGCCATACTGCCGCTCGCCTGGAATAGCACCAGGTGTTCGGCAGAGACACGAATGCCCACCTCGGCACCGATCTGTTGATCGACATGGCTCGGGAAGATCGACTCCAGCTGGGTACCGGTCGGCAATTGCAGGCGATAGAGCGTTGATGCGCCCTGGAAAGACTTGCCGACGATTCGTACCTTCAATGCGCTGTCTGGTGCATAAACGATATCGTCCGGACGCAGCAGTACGTCCACTGCGCCGCCTACCGGCCAGGTATAGGCCCGGTTACCGCGCAACTCGCCCAGCTCGGTTTGCACCGACTCCGGGCTGCTGAGTTGGCCACGAATGAAGTACCCCTGGCCGATGAAGCTGGCCACGTAGGGCGTCAGCGGTTCGTGATAGAGGTTGTAGGGCGTATCCCACTGCTCCAGCCGTCCCTCCTTGAAAACACCCACATGATCGCTGACCGCGAAGGCTTCTTCCTGATCGTGGGTCACCAGAATCGCGCTGGTGCCACGGGCCTTGAGAATGTCGCGTACTTCGTGGCTGAGCTTGCGGCGCAGTTCGCCATCGAGATTGGAGAACGGTTCGTCGAGCAACAGCAACTGCGGCTCGGGCGCCAGGGCGCGGGCCAGGGCAACGCGTTGCTGCTGACCACCGGAGAGTTCGTGGGGCAAGCGCTTGCCGAGGCCTTTGAGGTTGACCAGCTCCAGCAACTCTTCGGTGACGCGATCCTTTTGCGGATGCTTGCGAATCCCGAAGGCGATGTTGTCGGCCACACTCAGGTGCGGAAACAATGCGTAGTCCTGGAACACCATGCCAATCCGGCGCTTCTCCGGCGCGAGGGTGAAACCGGCGCTGGAGATGGTTTCTCCTGCCAGCTGGATGTCACCTTCGTGCACCGGCTCGAAACCGGCTATGGCGCGCAGGGTGGTGGTCTTGCCGCAGCCTGAAGAACCGAGCAGGCAACCGATGTCACCGGCGTTCAAATGCAGGTTGAGGTTTTGCACCACACGCTGGTCTTGATAACCGCAGGCGAGGTTGCGCAGGTTGAGCAGTAATGGCTGGCTCATGCGTGGTGATACGCCGGCTCAACGAGAAACTCGAGCAGGGCCTTTTGTGCATGCAAGCGGTTTTCAGCTTGATCCCAGGCGACCGAGCGTGCGTCGTCGAGCAGGTCGACGCTGATTTCTTCGCCGCGGTGCGCAGGCAGGCAATGCATGAACAGCACGTCCGGCGCGGCCAGGTCGAGCAGTGCGCGGTTGACCTGGTAGGGCGCGAACAGCTGAAGGCGCTTGGCGGTCTCTTCCTCCTGGCCCATCGAAGTCCAGACGTCGGTGCTCACCAGGTGGGCGCCGCGTACGGCGTCTTGCGGATCGCGAACGATGGTCACCCGGTCCCCAGCCTTGGCCACGAATTCGGGGTTGGGCTCGTAACCTTCCGGGCAGGCAACGCGCAACTGGAAGTCGAACTGGATCGCCGCTTCTATATAGCTGTTGCACATATTGTTGCCGTCGCCGATCCAGGCCACGGTCTTGCCCTGGATCGAGCCGCGGTGTTCGAGGAAGGTCTGCATGTCGGCCAGCAACTGACAAGGATGCAGGTCGTCGGACAGACCGTTGATCACCGGTACGCGCGAGTTGGCGGCGAACTCGGTCAGATTGCTGTGGGCAAAGGTGCGGATCATCACCGCATCGAGCATGCTCGACATGACGATGGCGCAGTCGCCGATCGGTTCGCCGCGGCCCAGTTGGGTGTCACGGGGCGACAGGAATATCGCCTGGCCACCGAGCTGGATCATGCCGGCTTCGAAGGAAATGCGGGTGCGGGTCGAGGACTTCTCGAAAATCATCCCCAGGACGCGGTTCTTCAAAGGCTCGAACAGTACGCCGCGGTTACGCAGGTCCTTGAGCTCAACGCCTCGACGGATCACGCTGACCAGCTCTTCGGGCGTGCAATCCATCAGGGAGAGAAAGTGCCTTGCGCTCATCATTGACTACCTTTTTGCTACAAACCGCAGATGCTCAAAGCCTTGTTTGACGGAACAACGGGCGAGACCTGCGGCGTAAGCCGCACGGGGCGACGAAATAGGGGAAGGCGCGATCTTATAATTAAATGTCGCGTCTTACCAATAGGGCTACGGTTTTTAGGGGATTTCAGAGGGGCTACGGGATGACCGCAGTCGCGCATTTGAAGCCTGTTTCCTGACAGCAGCGGGCCATTTGTACACCGGGCCTGCGCGGCTTGGCAATCAAACGGGGCGCGGATAACGCATTGTGGGTCGGTTTGCGCCTGGATATTCGCTGAATTTCGCAACAGTACGTCTGATCTGAAATATTTGCTAATGCAAAGTGCTGGGTTATAAATAAGTCACGAGCGACGCAGGAAGCCACCGCAATGGAATCGAAAGAACAGCAACTTATGGAATTGCTTGGCCTTACAGCCCGCTCCCTGACGCACCTGACCGCGTCGATGACTTCGATGTCTTTCGAACTGCTGCGCAGCAACGATCAGACTACCCGCGACGCTGGTCGGCGGATGATCGACCGCATGGCCACCATCAGTGCCGGGCTCGACGATCACTGGCGATTGATTGGCGAACTGACCGGGGTGCATGTCGCCCACGAGCAGATCGAAACCATCCAGGAAATCCAGTCGCAGGCTCCACCGAGGCTGCCGTCAAGCTGATCGACAACGGCCATCGGCTGGCCTGATGGTCACCGATTCACAAGATGAACGTCGCTGGCGCGGTTGCGGGGCAGGCGCCATAGTTTTGTTTCCGCGGCCGACATTGCCCGCTCAGAACAAGACAGAGACTGGCCATGACCAAGACTCTCCATCACCGTGCCTGCCACCTGTGTGAAGCCATCTGCGGCCTGACCATCGAAACCACCGAGGCCGACGCCGGCAACCTGCAGATCACCTCGATCAAGGGTGACCCTCTGGATACGTTCAGCCGTGGGCATATTTGCCCCAAGGCTGTCGCCCTGCAGGATATTCAGAACGATCCTGATCGCCTGCATAAACCGATGCGACGGATGGGCAGCGAATGGCAGCCCATCGAGTGGGAAGACGCCTTCAAACTTGTCGCCGAGCGGCTGGCGGCAATCCAGGAACGTCACGGACAAAACGCAGTGGCGGTCTATCAAGGCAACCCCAGCGTGCACAATTATGGGTTGATGACCCACAGCAATTACTTTCTCGGCTTGCTGAAAACCCGTAACCGGTTTTCAGCAACGTCGGTTGACCAGTTGCCCCATCATTTGACCAGCCATTTGATGTACGGCCACGGTTTGTTGCTGCCGATTCCAGACATCGATCACACCGACTTCATGCTGATCCTCGGGGGTAATCCGCTGGCCTCCAACGGCAGCATCATGACCGTGCCGGATGTGGAAAAGCGCTTGAAAGCCATTCAAGCAAGAGGCGGCAAAGTGGTCGTGGTCGATCCTCGACGCAGTGAAACGGCGGCGATCGCCGACCAGCATCTGTTCGTGCGTCCTGGCGGCGACGCGGCGCTGTTGTTCGGCCTGCTCAATACGTTGTTCGCTGAAGGACTGGTCCGTGACAGTCACTTGCCTGTTGACGGTCTGGATGACGTTCGCGAGGCAATCGCGACATTCACCGCCGAAGCCATGAGCCCGCTTTGCGCGGTGCCAGCCGAGCAGATCCGCCAACTGGCGCGGGACTTTGCCGCTGCGCCAAGCGCGGTTTGCTACGGTCGCATGGGCGTCTCGACCCAGGCGTTCGGCACGCTTTGCCACTGGCTGGTGCAGTTGATCAACCTGGTGACCGGTAATCTCGATCGTGTTGGCGGCGCCTTGTGCACCGAGCCGGCGATCGACCTGGTGGCCTCTACTTCGGGTGGGCATTTCAATCTGTGGCAGAGCCGGGTGTCCGGGCGTCCGGAGTACGCCGGGGAGCTGCCGGTATCAGCGCTGGCCGAAGAAATATTGACCGAGGGCGAAGGGCAGGTCCGTGCGCTGATTACCGTGGCGGGCAATCCAGTGTTGTCGACGCCCAATGGCCGACAGCTGGAACAAGCGCTGGATGGACTGGAGTTCATGGTCAGTGTCGACTTGTACATCAATGAAACCACGCGATACGCCGACCTGATCCTGCCGTCCACCTCGGCGCTCGAAAACGATCACTACGACACGACCTTCAACATGTTCGCCGTGCGCAATGTCAGCCGGTTCAATCGTGCAATTCTGCCCAAACCCGAAGGTGCGCTGCATGACTGGGAGATTTTCGTCGGATTGGCCCAGGCATTCGCCGCGAAGACCGGCAAGGAGCTCAAACCCACCATCGCTCCGGCGCAGATGATCGATCGTGGTCTGCGCATGGGCCTGTACGGCGATGCGTCAGAGCAAAAACTGTCCTTGGCGACATTGTTCGACCATCCCCATGGCGTTGATCTGGGGGCGCTCAAGCCAAACCTGGCGTCGCGTCTGAAAACCGCCAACCAACGGATTCAGGCCGCACCTGCCGCGATCCTTGCTGATCTGGCGCGCTTTTGCGCACTCCAGGCCCCGGCAGCCGATGAGTTGCTGATGATCGGCCGTCGCCATGTGCGCAGCAATAACTCGTGGATGCACAACTATCATCGTCTGGTGAAGGGCAAGCCGCGCCATCAGTTGCTGATGCACCCCGATGATTTGGCCAGTCGGGGCTTGAGTGACGGGCAGCGTGTGCGGGTCAGTTCACGGGTCGGGGTAATTGAAGTGGAGGTGCTCGGCAGTCTGGATATGATGAAAGGCGTGGTCAGTCTTCCGCACGGTTGGGGCCATGCGCGCCCAGGCGTGCAAATGACGATTGCCAGTGGCCAGCCGGGCTCCAGTGCCAACGACCTGACTGACGAATGTCAGCTCGATGAATTGTCCGGAAATGCGGCGCTCAATGGCGTCCCGGTGACCGTGGCAGCGGCCTGATCGTATCTGACGGAGAGACCGAGCAGGGCGCTCGGCTTTCCGTTACAATGCGCCACCGTGCCGACCCATGAGTCGGAAAGTTCAGCCGAGGTGCTCCATGGATATCATCGAAACGATTAAAGAGCAGATTGCCAACAACACCATTCTGCTTTACATGAAAGGCTCGCCGAATGCCCCGCAGTGCGGCTTCTCCGCTAAAGCCGCGCAGGCCGTGATGGCATGTGGCGAAAAGTTTGCGTACGTGGACATCCTGCAGAACCCGGAAATCCGCGCCAACCTGCCAAAATACGCCAACTGGCCAACCTTCCCGCAGCTGTGGGTTGCTGGTGAGCTGGTCGGCGGTAGCGACATCATGACCGAGATGTCCGCCGACGGCTCGCTGCAGGCGCTGATCAAGGATGCAGCTGCCAAGGCTGCTGCTCCAAAAAGCGAAGCCTGATCTCGTATCTTTGTAGGAGCAAGCTCAGCTCCTGCAACGAGCAAGAACAAAAAAGCCCCGCTTCTTCAAAA
>NZ_RCOE01000088.1:0-1421 GCF_004321495.1 Pseudomonas sp. Sample_10 | reverse complement strand
GAGCAAGCTCAGCTCCTGCAACGAGCAAGAACAAAAAAGCCCCGCTTCTTCAAAAGAGAACGGGGCTTTTTATTGCATCGCAATTAATCGCGTCGAACTTACTCGTCTTCGCCCATCTGCGATTGCAGATAGTTCTCCAGACCAATCTTGTCGATCAGGCCCAGTTGGGTTTCCAGCCAGTCGATATGTTCTTCTTCGGACTCAAGGATGTCTTCAAGCAGTTCACGGCTACCGAAGTCGCCGACTTTCTCGCAGTGCGCGATGGCGGCTTTCAGATCGGCGTGACCGGTTTTCTCGATACGCAGGTCGCACTCAAGCATTTCCTTGGTGTGCTCGCCGATGTGCAGCTTGCCCAGGTCCTGCACGTTCGGCAGGCCCTCGAGGAACAGGATGCGCTTGATCAGCTTGTCCGCGTGCTTCATCTCATCGATGGATTCGTGATACTCGTGTTTGCCGAGTTTGTTCAGACCCCAATCCTCATACATCCGTGCATGCAGGAAGTATTGGTTGATCGCGACCAGCTCATTGGCAAGGATCTTGTTGAGATGCTGGATGACTGTAATGTCGCCTTTCATGATGGGGTCCTGCCCTTTATTAGCTGTCTATAAGGCAGAGTTTGAGCCGCGCAACTAAGAGTGTCAAACCTAAGTTATTGAATAATATATGAAAATTAATCGGAATAAGAATGTTTGTGTTCCGCGTCTAGCATCTAACTGGTTGATTTTCAGGCATAAAAAAACCGGACATCAGTCCGGTTCTTTGAAATGGGATATTCAGGCGGCGGTAAATTCTGCGGGAAAAGGAATCGCAGCTTGCGCGGTTTGCAGTTCCATCAGGGTTTCACGGACCACTTCCTTGGCCAGGCAGGCACATTTTCCACATTGACTGGCAACGCCTGTGGCTAAACGGACTTCTTTGTAGCTGCAGCATCCTTCATAGATCGCATCGCGGATTTTACCGTCGGTGACACCAGTGCAGAGGCAAACATACATAAGAGAAGACCGTCGCTTGTTTATGCTCGAATGCGATGGATCTTAATGTTAACGAGAATGATTGTCAAAGTGCTTTGAGGCAACATTTCTCCAGGGCTGACGAACGGTTTTTCTTCACTGCGCAGGCGCTGATTTTGCTCCTGCAATTTTACGCCAGCAGGAAAAACCGTTGAGGACAGGCCAAACACGCAGTGTATGATGGCCGGTCTTTGCGCAACGGATTTGTGTCACAGGGCTGTCGCCTGAGAGTGGCAGGCTGGCGCAAACCTTGTTATTCACGTTTCTACACCAGGAGATATCCAATGAGCGTACTCGTAGGCAAACAAGCCCCTGACTTCACCGTACCGGCCGTACTCGGCAATGGCGAAATCGTAGACAGCTTCACCCTGTCCTCGGCCATCAAAGGCAAATACGGCCTGGTGTTCTTCT
>NZ_RCOE01000044.1:0-2767 GCF_004321495.1 Pseudomonas sp. Sample_10 | reverse complement strand
TAGATGTCGTATTGCAGGAACAGGTTGGCGCTGCCGACCTGCTCGCGAATCGACAGGGCTTGCGCGGTGTTGTTCAGGTAGAAGCCCGGGATGTCGCGGGTGTTGATCGCTTCCATCACCAGTTTGATGCCCGCCGCTTGCAGCTTGTCGGCGGCGTACTTGAGGTTGGCGACGAAGGTCTTCTCGACAGTGGCATCGTCCACGCCTTGCGGACGAATGCCGGCCAGGCAGTTGACCTGGGAGTTGCCCAGCACTTGCGCGTAAGCGATGGCCAGGTCGACTCCGGCGCGGAATTCTTCAACCCGGTCCGGCAGGCATGCGATACCGCGTTCGCCCTTGGCCCAGTCACCGGCCGGCAGATTGAACAGCACTTGGGTCAGACCGTTGGCGTCGAGCCTGGCCTTGATTTCGGCCGAGCTGAAGTCGTACGGGAACAGGTATTCGACACCACTGAAACCGGCCTTGGCGGCGGCGTCGAAACGGGCAAGGAAATCCTGTTCGGTGAACAGCATGGACAGGTTGGCTGCGAAACGCGGCATGGTGGTCTCCCGTTTTAGGTTCTCGTTCCCATGCTCTGCGTGGGAATGCCTCAATGGACGCTCTGCGTCCGCTTTGGGACGCAGAGCGTCCCGGGCTGCATTCCCACGCAGAGCGTGGGAACGATCATTCAGAGCGGTCAGCAGTTAATCAAGCAACGAAATCGCCGTTGGCGCATCGTTGCCGACCAGCGCCAGGTCTTCGAATTCGTTGACGGCGTTGATCTCGGTGCCCATGGAAATGTTGGTCACGCGTTCCAGAATAATCTCAACGATGACGGGCACCTTGAACTCTTCGATCAGTTCCTGAGCCCTGCGCAGGGCAGGCTGGATCTGAGCCGGTTCGAACACACGCAGTGCCTTGCAACCGAGGCCTTCGGCAACCGCGACGTGGTCGACACCGTAACCGTTGAGTTCCGGCGCGTTGAGGTTATCGAAGGACAGCTGCACGCAGTAATCCATGTCGAAACCGCGCTGTGCCTGACGAATCAGACCCAGGTACGAGTTGTTTACCACAACATGAATGTACGGCAGCTTGAACTGCGCGCCCACTGCCAATTCTTCGATCATGAACTGGAAGTCATAGTCCCCCGACAGGGCCACGACTTTACGGTTCGGATCAGCCTTGACCACACCCAGCGCTGCCGGAATGGTCCAGCCGAGCGGGCCGGCCTGACCGCAGTTGATCCAGTGACGCGGTTTGTAGACGTGCAGGAACTGCGCGCCGGCAATCTGCGACAGACCGATGGTGCTGACGTAGCAAGTGTCTTTGCCGAACACCTGGTTCATCTCTTCGTAAACGCGCTGCGGCTTGACCGGCACGTTGTCGAAGTGAGTCTTGCGTTGCAGGCTGGCCTTGCGCTGCTGGCAATCCTGCAACCAGGCACTGCGGTTCTTCAGTTTGCCGGCGGCTTGCCATTCGCGAGCGACTTCGATGAACACGGTCAGCGCGGCGGCAGCGTCGGAAACGATGCCCAGGTCCGGGGTGAACACGCGGCCGATCTGCGTGCCTTCGATGTCGACGTGAATGAACTTGCGGCCTTCGGTATAGACATCGACCGAACCGGTATGACGGTTGGCCCAGCGGTTACCAATGCCCAGGACTACGTCGGATTTCAGCATCGTTGCGTTTCCGTAACGGTGCGAGGTTTGAAGGCCGACCATGCCGACCATCAGTGGGTGATCGTCCGGGATCGTACCCCAGCCCATCAGGGTCGGGATGACCGGGATACCGGTCAGCTCGGCGAATTCCACCAGCAGGTCACTGGCGTCGGCATTGATGATCCCGCCACCGGCTACCAGCAATGGGCGTTCGGCCTGATCCAGCAAGGCCAGAGCCTTCTCGACCTGGACGCGACTGGCGGTCGGCTTGGCCAGCGGCAGTGGCTGGTAAGCGTCGATGTCGAATTCGATTTCAGCCATCTGCACGTCGAACGGCAGGTCGATCAGCACAGGACCAGGGCGGCCGGAGCGCATTTCATAAAAGGCTTTCTGGAACGCGTAGGGCACCTGGCCCGGTTCGAGAACGGTGGTTGCCCATTTGGTCACTGGCTTGACGATGCTGGTGATGTCGACAGCCTGGAAGTCTTCCTTGTGCATACGGGCGCGGGGTGCTTGCCCGGTGATGCAGAGGATTGGAATCGAGTCGGCCGAGGCGCTGTAGAGCCCGGTGACCATGTCGGTGCCGGCAGGGCCGGAAGTACCGATGCACACGCCGATGTTGCCGGCCTTGGTGCGGGTGTAACCCTCGGCCATGTGCGAGGCGCCTTCAACGTGGCGAGCGAGTACGTGATCGATGCCGCCGACCTTTTGCAGGGCGGAGTACAGCGGGTTGATGGCAGCACCCGGGATGCCAAAAGCGGTATCAACCCCTTCACGGCGCATCACCAGAACGGCGGCTTCGATTGCTCTCATTTTGCTCATGGTTTTGTGCCTCTTTACGTTTTGTAATTGTATACAAGTGGCTTTGCGCAGAGTGTATTCACGGCGGACGGCGCAGGTCAATCCATTTTCTCAAGCGCTCGTTTCATTCGTCGGAAGCCCGTTCTACTGTGGCTTTTCGTCGCATGTGGCGCTTTTCGATAATTATTGTATACAAAAAAATAATTCATTGTGTTCTATTTGTGGCATCGGACTGCGGCACAACGGCGCAGTCCCACGGCTTTCCGAAAAACAAAATGAGGACGGCACCATGAGCGCTTTAACCTTGAAAGTCGCAGTCAACCTGGTCA
>NZ_RCOE01000169.1:0-17999 GCF_004321495.1 Pseudomonas sp. Sample_10 | reverse complement strand
CTTTGCTTTGCTTTGCTTTGCTTTGCTTTGCTTTGCTTTGCTTTGCTTTGCTTTGGCTTTGGCTTTGGCTTTGGCTTTGGCTTTGGCTTTGGCTTTGGCTTTGGTTTTTGATCTCTTGCCCCGTTTCCAGAGGCCGAACGCAGGTATTGCGTAGGGGGCACCTCGGCATGGATGCCGAGGTAGCCGCCCCCGGCCATGGATGGCCGATGGCGGCGGGCCCCCGGAGCAATGCCGGAGTGAGGGCATGCCGAGCCTTGGCGAGGCACCGAATGGTGGGGCAGAGCCCTTTGGTTACTTTGGGGCTTTTCCAAAGTGACCCGCTGTAAGAGCGGAACCATAAGCAGCCGTTACCGCAGCAACGGATATGTACACCTCACAACGTAAAAGCCGCTGTTACCGCAGCAACGGATATGTACACGAATCAAAAATGCGTAAATTGACACGAAGCCATCGCGCGCAGGCTCGCCGCCGTTACCGCAGCAACGGAAATGTACACGAATCAAAAATGCGTAAATTGACACCCACGGAACTCTTCAGTGGGGCATTAATCGCAAGTAAGACCGCGGCCCCTACGTGGGAGCCAGCCTGCTGGCGATGAACGATAACCCGGAAGAACTGCCGTCAGGCCCCACTCAACCCCTTGATCAGCAAATCCACATCGCCCTCCAACTCCGCCACCGGATCAGCCGCGTCGACACTCAACACCACCAACCGACTCCCGGCTTCAGCAATCACTGCTTTGAGCGCATCCGAAGGCTGGCGATGATGCAACACCAGCGCCACGTCATTGTCCTTGAGCGTCGCCCCCAACGCCTTCAACGCCTCAGGCGTCCACTCGGCATCGGGCCTCGCATCAAGGCCGACAAGCTCAAGATTGAGACCACTGATCAGGTAGCCGAAGTGATCGCTCAGGCTCATCACACTGAGGTTGTCAGCGGCAGCCAGGCGCGCCTCGCTTTGCGCGCTGAGCTTGAGCAGGCGCTGTTTGAGTGTCGCCAGATTGGCTTCGATTGCCGGCTTGGCCTCGGGCGCCAGGCGCACCAGGTCCGCCGCCATCACGTCCGCCATGCGTCCCATGTTGTTGCTGGCCAGCCACGGCTGACTGTTCAAGCCATCGACCTTGTTGCCAGGTTGCACGGCGATGCCTGGCAGGGCGCCGTCCACCGGGCGGGCGGCGTCGACTTCGACGATACGGATGTTGCTGCGCCGTGAGATCGGATACAGCGGATCATCCGGCCACAACGAACGCAGGCCGATCACCGCGTCGGCGTCGGCCGCCAGTTTTGCCAGCGCCTGAGCGCCCCGTCCGGTGAAGTAGGCGGTCTGACGGCTGCCGGGCAGATTGTCCGGCGCTGCGCGTTGCAGACTGACGTCGGTACCTTTGAGCAGCGCTTCGCCCAAGCCATAAGTGATCGGCAAGGACGCGATCACGCGCAGCGGTTTGTTGTTGTCAGCGGCGAAAGAGGCGGTAGTCAGCCCGCACAGGGTGATCGCCAGGGTCAATTGGCGTAGAGAAAAAGTCATTTATCCAAGGTTCCCTTTCAGGCTGGGGACGACGCCGCGCGCGATGGCGGCCAGGGCGAAGGCGATACCGGCCACCAGAATGATCGCGGCACCAGAGGGGATCGGCAGGTCGAAGACGATCGGCGCGAGAATCCCGCACAGTGTGCTGATCGTGGCGATCAGCACCGAACACCAGAAAAAGCCTTTCAACGATTGGCTGAGCAACCGTGCCGCTGCGGCCGGAATTACCAGCAGGGCACCGACCAGAATCGCGCCGATGACTTTCACCGCGGCGACGGTGATCAGCGTCACCAGAATCACGAACAGATAATCCAGCGACTTCACCGCTACACCGCGAACCGCCGCCAGTTGCGGATTGAAACTGGCGAGCATGATGCGGTTGTACAGCGGCAAAGCCAGGGCCATCACCAGCGAGCCGACGATGGCCAGCACCAGCAAGTCATTGCCGTTGACTGTCAGCACCGAGCCGAACAGCACGTTTTCCAGAATGTGCACGTTGATCTTGCCCGCCAGAATCAGCAGCAGGCTCGCCCCCAGCGCCAGGGACACCGACAGGAACACGCCGATCAAGGTGTCCGGTGCCAGGCCGGTGCGGTTGCGCAGGTAGTTGAGCAGGATGCCGAACAGCAGACAGTAGCCGAACAGGCTGCCATAAGGGCCGGTGTAGGGTTCGCCGAGCAAGATGCCGATGGCCACGCCGGTTAGTGCGGCGTGGCCCACCGCTTCGGAGAAGAACGCGAAGCGCTTGACCACCACCAGCGTGCCCAGACCGCCCAGTACCGGGCCGATCAACAGCCCGGCGAGCAGCGCGTTGACCACAAATCCATAGGCCAGCGCCTCAGGCAGATAACCCGACGATGCCCAGCCCTGGACCATCAGGCGAAAAGCTTCGTAACTCATCAGGCAACGCTCCGCGGGTGGGTCGAAAACAGGCTCAGCAAACGGTCCGGCGTCAGCGCCTGTTTCGGTGTGGCGTCGAACAGTACCCGGCGATTGAGACCGGTAACGTGATCGGCCAGACGGCCCACGGCCTCCAGATCGTGCTCGATCCACAACACGGTGATCCCCGCCGCACGCCAGTCGCCGAGCAAACGCTCGAACACCTGGATACCGGCCTCATCGAGGGCTGACATCGGTTCGTCGAGCACCAGCAATTGCGGCGCCGGAATCAGCCCTTGCGCCAACAACACCCGCTGACGTTCGCCACCTGACAGCGCACCCATGCGCCGCTTGCGCTTGTCCTGCATGCCGACCCGCTCCAGCGCCTCGCCAATCGCCGCCGCGTAGTGCTTGCTCAGACCGAGGAAGGCCGGGCGGCGCTGGCACATGGCAGCCATGAAATCGTCGACGGTCAGCGGCAGGCCGCGGTCGAACTCCAGGGCTTGTGGCACATAACCGATGGTCCCCGGTTCGCCCGGCCATTGCAGACTCAGGCGACCCTGATGCGGCATCTGCCCGAGCAAGGTCTTGATCAACGAACTCTTGCCGCCTCCGTTGGGGCCGACCAGTGCATGCACGCTGCCGGGCCGAACCTGAAAGCTGACCTTGTCGAGGATCGTCGTGCGACCCAACGTCAGGCTGACCTCTGCGAAATCCAGCGTTGGCCCCACCCCCTGTAGGAGCGAGCTTGTCGAATCGTCGCACCGTCGCGATTGCGGTGTTTCAGTTGACAGTGATGCTGGCTGACCGGACGCCTTCGCGAGCAGGCTCGTTCCTACAGGGCTTTGCGTGTCGGCCAGGATGGTTTCCTTCGATGTCATTGGCCTGACTCCTGAATCGCCCGCACTACGGTGTTGAGGTTACCGGTCATTTCCTTTTCGTACTTGTCGGCGGTGTATTCGCCGTAGGAAATATGGGACAGCGGATACAGCTTGACCCCGGATTCACGCTGAATCGTGTCGACATAGGACGACGGGAAATCCATCTCCGAGAAGATCACCTTCACGTCCAATTCACGCAGTTGGTCGATGGTTTTCTTCAACTGACTCGGGCTTGGTTCGATACCGTGGGCGGGTTCGACCACGGCGGTGACCTCCAGGCCGAATTCGCGCAGCAGATAGTCGTAGGCCGCGTGTACCGTGGCCACCCGCAGTTCAGCGTTGGGAGCCTGGGTTAGTCTGGCCAGGGCATCGGCGCGCATCTTGCGCAGGCGTTTGCCGTAGGCGCGGGCGTTTTCGGTGTAGGTCTTGGCGTTAACCGGGTCGAGTTTGCCCAGCTCCCGGGCAATGTTGTTGACCTGGGCAATCGACGCGCTGATCGACAGGAAGGTGTGCGGGTTCACCACCTTGCCGGCACCGCGCGCAGCGACGCCGGTGGCGGCCAGCAGCGGTACGTTTTCGTTGGCTTCGATCACCGGCACCTTCGGCGTTTCGCTGGCGGCGATCATGCGGTCGGCAAAGTCGTCGTGGCCCACGCCATTGAGCACGATTACATCGAGGCCGCTGATGCGCTTGATGTCTTCGGCGCGAGGTTCGTAGGCATGGGGATTGAAACCGGCAGGAATCAGCGGCACCACTTCGGCCTTGTCGCCGACGATGTTGGCCACGTAGCTGTAATACGGATGCAGGGTGATGCCGATGCGCAGGCGCTTGGCCTCCTCGGCGCTGGCCAGGGGTGTCAGCAGGCAGGCCAGCAGGCCGACCAGTGTCAGGCGCAGAATCGAGCGTAGCGATGAAATAGGCATGGGAAAGCGGTCTTCTCTCGGGTGAAAGCGAGGGTTCAGTGCCGGTGCTGGCGGGTCACGCCGGCATCGAATTGCGCGACGATCTGCTGCCAGCCGGCGCTTTCGAGCGCGGCATCGCTGAGGTCGGCAGGGGGCTTGAGGTCGGTGGCACGGTTGAGCCAGATGTCCGGCGCGTCATCCTCGGCGGTCAGGCGCATCAGAAACGAGCCGGCCACGCTGGCGACCTGGCTCTGGCCGAAGTAAGCCCTGGCATCGAGCAATTGCCAGGCATGGCCGCCGCGACTGACCGAACTGGCGTCTTGGGCAAACGGCGCGAAGCCCTCAGCGGCAAGGGTTTCAGGTGCCGGCAGGGTGTGTTGTTCCTGGCGCAGCAAGTGAATTTCGTCCAGCGTCACCCGCAGATCGGCGTAGATGCCTTGTTCTGAAGCGCTGAGGTCGCGTCGGGCATCCAGCTGATGGCTGTTGACGCTGCTCGCTTCCTGCGACTCACCGCGCCAGGCGACCACCGACCCGGCTACTGCCAGAATGATCAGGCACAGCAGCAATACGTAGAGCGTTTCATGACCGGCACCGGCCGGGCGGACGACTTGCGTGGTGGGCGGACTCATGCTCATGTCCCGGGCGCCTCGATGTCCGCTTGGTCGATTTCGACCACGTGGCCGGGGCCTGCGTCGAACAGCACATAAAACTCGGCGCCGGGCTTCTTGAAGGTCAGGGTCGAATCGGCCCCGAGCTTGCCTGGAACCAGAATGGTCTCGTCATAGCCGATCACGTCGAGGGTCACGCCGGGTGCGCCGCTGCCGTCGGAGAAACCGCCGGTGCACTTGATCTGCTCGGCGTCGATGGCCTTGCATTCGCACATCGGGTTGTGGGCCAGGGCGCTGGCGCTGAAACCGGCGCAAAACAATACAAGCGCAGCGCTGAGAGGACGGATAACGTTGATCATGGTTTGCCTCCTTGAATGCTCAACCAGGCGATGGTGGCGGGCGATGCCTGGCTCAGAGGAATGGATGCCTGATGCATGGAGCCGTCCCAGCCTTCCATGGTGATCCACAGTTCGGCGTCGGCTTTGGTTTTTTCCGGAATCGGCAACATGGCGCCCATGCGGTACGGCGTGCCGAAGAAAATCACCCCGGCGGCGCGCAGGCTGCGGGGTTTGCCGATGCGCAGGTAAGTGGCCTTGACCTGCTCGCGGCAGCTGTCGCACAGCGCGGCATTGAAGCTTTTCATGTGGCCGGCCGGGCCATCGGGCCGTGGTGCTTCATTGCGCAACTCAGCCAGACGCACGCTCCACGGGCCGACCTGAACTTCACCGATTTCTCGCTCGCCAAGCCCGGTGTCACCGCGAAACAGTGCGGCGTCGGCGAAGTACTTGGGCATGAAGCCCAGCGGCACCAGCAATAGCAGAACGTTGATGTGGAAACGCCATTTGTGCCAAAAGCGGCTCAGTGCCGAGCCCGGTTTTTCCGCGGCGAACAGGCTCATTGGCTGACCTCCGTGCTTTCACGGCTGGTCACCGGGATACTTTCGTTACGCGGGCGTTTGTGGCTGCGCTTGAGGGCATTGGCGGTAGCCAGGGCGGTGCGTTTGGTCCAGATCAACAGACCGCTGAGCACCATCATGCTCAGCAGCAGACCAAAGAAGAACCAGATCAGCTTGATCCACAATCCACCGAAATCACCGGTGTGCAGTGGACGCATGGACTCGGTCACGAATTCCAGGCCCGAGCGGTCCGACAGCAGGCGCGTGGCAGCCACCTCGCCGCTGTACGGGTTGATATCGGCGGTCTGGAACATCAGCGGATACCAACTGCGACCACCCACCGACAGGTAGCTGTAGGCGTTGGCCGGCATGCTGACAAAACTTTCGTCCAGGCCGGGAATGCGCGCCTTGGCTTCACGAATCGCGGCCTCCAGGCTGATCATCGGCGCCGCCGAACCATCCGCGGTGAGCGGCACGTTCTCACGCGGCACCACAGCCGCCACCGGAGCGGTGGAGATGGAAATCTGGTTGTCGAACATGAACGCTTCGATCAGGAACCAGGTACTGGTGACGGAAATCACCGCAATGAACCAGATCGACCAGATGCCGCTGAGCCGGTGAAAATCACCCCAGAAAATCCGCGCGCCGTGGCGAATGCGCAGGGTCGGGCGCAAGAAACCTTTCCAAAAGCGCTTGTACACCACCAGCCCGGTGATCAACGAAGCCAGCAACGGCAGGCTGAGGAACGACACCAGATACCAGCCCCAGCTATAGCCATTGGTGAACGGCACCAGCCACCAGCCATGCAGCGCACGGGTAAACGCCTTGAAGTTGAATTGCGGAGCAGGGCCTTGAATTACGCCGGTGTAGGGGTTGACGTAGACCGTCAGTGAACGCCCGTCGGGATAATTGACGCTGACGTCGAGGGCAAAGTGCGACTCGTCGGGACGACTGATGCTATCGATGATGATATCGGGCTCGGCCTTTTTGATCGCGCTGACGATCTGGTCGTAATTGAGCCGCGGCGCATCGTCCGACGGTTGGCTGGCGCGCATTTGCGGGTTGGCCAGCCAGACGATTTCCTGGCTGACCACGGCCAGTGTGCCGGTCACGCAGACGATCAGGACAAAAAACCAGATCGGCAACGCCAGCCAGCTATGGACCAGGAACCAAAGTTTTGAACGGGATTTCTTCGACATGATGAGGGTGTCTTATATCGATGAAAGGCCTCTGCTACGGGCTTCGCAGCGATGAGGTCCATGAAAGGCCCGGCCGTGGCTTTTGCCTGGGCGACAGGACTGCATCTATATAGGACGGATGAGCACCCAAAATCCCGAAGGGTGATATGAAAGAAAATGTTTCGCGTTGTCTTTCTTCTTCGTTCCCCGTAGGAGCCGGCTTGCTGGCGATGAATACCCCGCGTTCAACCAGACATCACGCGTAATCGTCAACGACCCTCGCCAGCAAGCCGGCTCCTACAGGTATCCCGGCGCTCACGCATGATGTGCACGCCATCAATCCCTGTGGGAGCGGGCTTGCCCGCGATGAGGCCTGTTCAGGCACCGAAGCTTTCAGCCCTGCTGAAACATCTCCTTGGCCCGCTGCTCAATCTGCTCTTGAGTCAGGTCCTCTTTACGGGTAGCCAAAAACCAGAGATGCCCATAGGGATCCTTCAAGGTACCGGTACGGTCGCCGTAAAACTGATCCTTGACCTCGGACACCACGGTGCCACCCGCGTCGATCGCCTGTTTGTAGGACTTGTCCACATCGGTTACATACACATGCAGGCCCACCGACGGTGAGTTGTCCGGATTGCTCAACGGCCCTTGATCGCATGGCGTGCCGAGCATGATCGGGCAGTCGCCGATACGCAGCTCGGCGTGTCCGATACCGCCGTCCGGCATCGACAGGCGCATGACTTCGATGGCACCGAAGGCTTTCTTGTAGAAGTCGATGGCTTCAGCGGCTTTGGCAATGCCCAGGTACGGCGTGATGCTGTGATAGCCCTCGGGAATGGGTTTAACGCTCATGATGGTTCTCCCTGTTCTTGTTGTGAATTCGCTGCTTTCTAGCAGGACCATCAAGTGTAGGAGCTGCCGAAGACTGCGATCCTTAGATTTGATCTTCAGCAGGTTTCAAGTTCACCCATTACATCAGGCTGCCGACAGGCGTAGCGCATCAATGCCACTGTCAGCACTTGGCCTGGTATTTGTCATGCAAGAACGGCGAGGATCAAGCCGTAGGTTGGGTGAGCAATACATTATTGGCGATCATTTCGCCGAACGGCCCTGCCAGGATGGTGAGGCCGCGCCCGGCGAGACTGGCGAAGGGTTCGGGCAACAATGTTATAAACGCGGTCTGTTATTCCTAAAAAGTCATAAAAAAGCACGTATAGAACTGTTACGACTATATAGCTCGAATCAGTCAAGCATCAGGAAAACTCGATAGCGACTATCGAGACGGTTGATTTCTGCTCATCCAATGGCGCGAGTAGCCTGTGTTCATTGCCCCGAACCCAGATGCCAGGACGCCGAACATGAAAACTTTCATCGCCACTTTCTTGCTGCTTGCGATCTCCGTACTTGCCGGATGTGCCAGCCATGTCTCCCCGGAACTGCGGCCCTACACCGCCGAAGAAACCCGGCAATTGGCTCTGGAAGCGTTGAATCGTCGCGGCTTGTCGTTCGATGAATACCACGCGAAAAAAGCGGAACTGCTCGGGCAGCCGCAAAAGACTTTTGGGTTCGACAGAAAGGGCGAGATGAACGCCGAACGAGCTGTACAGCTGCACGGTCGTCAGAGCTGAGCAAAAACTGTACGGGTTCAACTTTCTCCCAACTGTCCATGGGTTTCACCGAGGGTGTGCGATAGGGTCTATACCTGACCGACCCTGATGGACTGCACCCCCATGACGCTCTCGCTTGATCTGCTGCTGGGCTTTGCCCTGTTTGCTCTTGTGACCTCGATTACGCCCGGCCCGAACAACACCATGTTGTTGGCATCCGGCGTGAATTTCGGATTTAACCGCACGATCCCCCACATGCTCGGCATCACATGCGGCTTCTTCGTGTTGGTAGTGGCGGTGGGTTTCGGGTTGGGCGCGGTGTTCCAGACTTATCCCTTGCTCTACACCGTATTGCGCTACGTCGGCGCGGCGTATTTGTTGTACCTGGCGTGGAAAATCGCGCACTCGGGGCCGGTCTCGGACAGTGCGAAGGGCGAGGCGAAACCGATCAGCTACCTCGGTGCCGCCGCTTTCCAATGGGTCAACCCCAAGGCCTGGATCATGGCGATCGGTGCAATCAGCACCTACACGCCAATGCAGGGTTATTTCACCAATGTGATTGTTATTGCGGCGGTTTTCGCCCTGATCAACTTGCCCAGCGTCGGTGTCTGGGCGGCATGCGGCACGCTGCTGCGCAACGTTTTGAAGGATCGCCGCTGGCTGCGCCTGTTCAACTGGAGCATGGCTGCATTGCTGGTGGCGTCGCTGTATCCGATCCTGCTCGAAAGCTTCAACTGACGCATTGCTTCAACCGATTGCCCGATGCCTGTTAAGCTCACTTTTCAGGAGCGTTCCTACGCACTTTTAAATGAAGTTGTACTTCTTTAACGGCATCCGATCAGGTATTGGTAACGTTCTGAAAACCGCACGCAGCTCACAAGGCTGCGTTTCGCCGTTTGCAGTCACGAGCCTCCTGATCCCGGAACACGCTCTGCGAGTCTTTTATGAATAAACGTCCGCTGTATTTCGACTACGCCGCCACCACGCCGGTGGATGAGCGAGTCATCAAGGTCATGGTCGAGTGTCTGGGCTTCAACGGCAACTTTGGCAACCCCGCGTCCAGCTCCCACGCTTTCGGTCAACAGGCCCGGCAATCGGTCGAGCAAGCGCGACGCCAGGTCGCCGAGCTGGTAGGCGCCGAGGCTGAGCAAATCGTCTGGACCTCCGGTGCCACCGAATCCAATAACCTGGCCCTCAAGGGCGTAGCCCAGGCGCGCGGTGTCGCCGGCGGTCACATCATCACCAGTCAGATCGAACACAAGGCAATCCTCGACACTGCCCGTCAGCTGCAGGAGTGCGGCGTCGAAGTGACCTACCTGGTGCCGGACGCCGATGGTCTGATCACCGCGCAAGCGGTCAGCGAGGCCATGCGTGAAGACACCTTTCTGGTGTCGTTGATGTTGGTCAACAACGAGCTGGGCACTGTCAACGACATCCCGGCCATCGGCCAGGTAGTGCGCGAGCGCGGTGCGCTGTTGCATGTCGACGCGGCGCAGGGCGCGGGCAAGGTCAGGATCGATCTGGCCGAGTGGCCGGTAGACTTGATGTCGTTTTCGGCGCACAAGCTCTACGGCCCCAAAGGCATCGGTGCGTTGTACGTCGGCCCGCGGGCGCGCCCGCGTTTGCTGGCCCAGATCCATGGCGGCGGGCACGAAGGTGGCCTGCGCTCCGGCACCCTGGCAACCCACCAGATTGCCGGCATGGGGGCGGCCTTTGCCTTGGCTGCGGCTGCTTTCGACGAAGAAAAAGCCGTGATCGCGGGTCTGCGCGAGCGCTTGCTCGATCAGCTGCTGAGCATGCCCGGCGTGCGACTCAATGGCAGCCCGACCCAACGCATTCCGCACACCTTGAGCCTGACCTTCGGTGAAGGCGAGTTCAACTCAACGGCATTGCTCGCGTCGATCGCTTTTTCCGCGACCTCGGCCTGTAATTCCGCGAGCAATGCGCCGTCCCACGTGCTGCTGGCGCTGGGGCATGACGCCCGTTCGGCGAGTCGCACCATTCGCTTGAGCCTCGGACGTTTCACCACCGAGCAGGATATCGATCAAGCCGTACAACTGATTAAAACGGCCTGCACCAGTGCCCCGGCATTCTGGCAGTAAGGCGAAAAGCGCCGGCATTGATCGGCACTGAACAATAATGATGAGTGGTTAGCAGGAGTCATGATGAATACGCAGTTTTCGATTACAGGATCAGTGCCTCAGCGCCTGGCGCATACCCGCGAGCTGATGAGCCGGGAGGGCATTTACGCCTTGCTGGTGCCGTCGGCAGATCCGCACCTGTCCGAATATCTGCCGGGTTACTGGCAAGGGCGGCAATGGTTGTCGGGTTTCCATGGCTCGGTCGGCACGCTGATCGTCACTGCGGACTTCGCCGGAGTCTGGGCCGACAGCCGTTATTGGGAACAGGCAACGAAGGAACTCAAGGGCAGCGGCATCGAACTGGTCAAGCTGCAACCGGGTCAGCCAAGCCCCCTGGACTGGCTCGCCGAGCAAACCCCGGAAGGCGGCGTGGTGGCGGTCGATGGTGCGGTAATGGCCGTGGCCTCGGCGCGTACCTTGGGTGGCAAACTCGAAGAGCGCGGTGCACGCCTGCGCACCGACATCGATCTGTTGAGTGAAGTCTGGAGCGATCGCCCGACGCTGCCGAACGCGCCGATCTATCAACACTTGCCTCCGCAGGCGACAGTCAGTCGTGGCGAAAAACTCGCCAGGCTGCGTGAAACCCTGCAGGCACGTGGCGCTGACTGGCATTTCATTGCTACCCTCGATGACATCGCCTGGCTGTTCAACCTGCGCGGCGGCGATGTCTCGTTCAACCCGGTTTTCGTATCTTTTGCCTTGATCAGCCAGCAGCAGGCGACCCTGTTTGTGGCGCTGAGCAAGGTCGACGCCGAGCTGCGCACGGTCCTTGAACAGGACGGCGTGACCCTGCGTGACTACAGCGAAGTAGCCGACGCCTTGCGCGCGGTGCCGAACGGCGCAAGCCTGCTGGTCGATCCGGCTCGCGTAACCGCAGGTTTGCTGGATAACCTGAACGATGGCGTCAAACTGGTCGAGGGCTTGAACCCGACGACCCTGGCCAAGTCGCAGAAAAGCCTGGCCGATGCTGAACACATTCGGCGGGCCATGGAACAGGACGGCGCGGCACTGTGCGAATTCTTCACCTGGCTGGACTCGGCACTGGGCCGCGAACGCATTACTGAACTGACCATTGACGAAAAACTCACCGCTGCCCGTGAACGTCGTCCGGATTACGTGTCGCTGAGCTTCAATACCATTGCCGCATTCAACGCCAACGGCGCCATGCCGCATTACCACGCCACCGAAGAAGAGCACGCAGTGATCGAAGGTGACGGTCTGCTGCTGATCGATTCCGGCGGTCAATACCTCGGCGGCACCACCGACATCACCCGGATGGTGGCGGTGGGAACGCCGACTGACGAGCAGAAGCGCGATTGCACCCGTGTGCTCAAGGGCGTGATTGCCTTGTCCCGCGCGCAGTTCCCGAAAGGCATTCTGTCGCCACTGCTGGACGCCATCGCCCGGGCGCCGATCTGGGCCGAAAATGTCGATTACGGGCACGGCACCGGCCATGGTGTCGGTTACTTCCTCAATGTTCACGAAGGCCCGCAAGTCATTGCCTACCAGGCCGCGCCGGCGCCGCAAACCGCGATGCTGCCGGGCATGATCACCTCCATCGAGCCGGGTACATATCGTCCTGGTCGTTGGGGCGTGCGCATCGAAAACCTGGCGATGAACCGCGAAGCAGGCAGCAGCGAATTCGGCGAGTTCCTGAAGTTCGAAACCCTGACCCTGTGCCCGATCGACACCCGTTGCCTCGAAACCTCGTTGCTCAACGAAGAGGAAAAACAATGGTTCAACGCTTACCACGCGCAAGTGCGGGAGCGTTTGAGCCCGTTGCTCGACGGCGCCGCCCTTGAGTGGCTGAACACACGCACTGCGGCTATTTGATTGCTTGCAGCTCGGGCGCTGCCTCCAGCGCCTGGCTCATGTAGTCGACAAAGGCTTTGACCCTGGCGGATTGGCGACGATTCGCCGGGGACACGGCATGTATCGGCAGTGACTGCGCACTGTAGTCCTGCAAAATCGCGGTCACTTTCCCTGCTTTCAAATCCTCGCTGAACAGCCACACTGGCGACAATGCAATCCCCAATCCCCCCAGCACCATTTCGCGAATGGCTTCGGAATTGTTGCTCTGCGCATTGCCTTTGATCCGCACTTCATGACGACCAGTACCATGGTCGTAAACCCACAGGTTTTGACTGGTCAGCAGATTGAACTGCAGGCAGTTGTGCTCGCGCAGATCCTCCGGCTTTTGCGGTTCGCCGTGTTGTGCCAGGTACTGCGGCGTCGCGACGGTTAGCCGGTGAGTGGTGCCGATCTGCCGTGCAATCAGGCCGCTGTCGTTCAACGCACCGATCCTGAACGTGACATCCAGGCCTTCGCTGACCAGATCCTGGTTTTGATCGCTCAGTTGCAGGTCAATCTGAATCCCGGGATAACGCGCGAGAAACGCGGGCAGGCGCGGCGCGATCTGCAGGCGCCCGAAACTGACGGAAGAACCGATTCTCAAAGGGCCGGCGATGGTCTCCCGCCCAGATTGGAAACTGTGTTCGGCAGCGTCCACGGCAGCCAGTATTTGCCGACATTGATCGTAGTAACGCTGACCTTCGTCAGTCAGCGATAACTTGCGGGTACTGCGAGCGATCAGTTTTCCGCCCAGTTCGCTTTCCAGCGCGCGTAGCACTTTACTGATGGTTGGCTGACTGGTCTGCATCTCTCGAGCGACGGCGGAAAAGCTCCCGCGTTCGACCACTCGGACGAAGATCGCCATTGCGTTTAATTTATCCACGAGACGCCTCATTAATGCTTCAACGGCATACGAACTATAGCGATCTGGCGTCTTATCGGCATGAGTTGGAAGGTTGAAGATCGTTCCTACAACCACCTCTGACGGGAGTATGCGAAATGACTGACTCAATGCAAATGCGTGCACAGATTGTTGAATCGGCTAATGCGCCGCTACGATTGGTGTCCATTCCCAAGCCAGCTCCAGGTGTGGGGCAGGTACTGGTACGGGTCGCGGCCAGCGGGGTGAATCCATTGGACGGCAAGATTCGTGCGGGCCAGGCCGCTCATGCGCGGCAACCGTTGCCGGCCGTGTTGGGCATGGATCTGGCGGGTACCGTTGAAGCGTTGGGGGAGGGCGTAAACGGCTGGGTGCCGGGTGATGAGGTCTATGCCATGGCAACGGGGATTGGCGGCGTTCAGGGTTCGCTGGCCGAGTACGCGGTGGTCGATGCACGGCTATTGGCGCGTAAACCGGGCAATCTGAACATGCGCGAAGCGGCCGGGTTGCCGCTGGTGTTGATTACAGCGTGGGAAGGATTGGTCGACCGGGCGCAGGTGCGAGCAGGGCAAAAAGTGTTGATTCACGGTGGGGCAGGGGGTGTCGGTCATGTCGCGGTGCAGATCGCCCGTGCATTGGGGGCCGAAGTTTTTGCCACGGGCTCTGGGCGACACCGGGAAACTATCGAGGGCCTGGGCGCAACGTTCATCGATTACCGCCAGTCTTCAGTCGAAGAGTACGTGGCGCAATACACAGCCGGGCAGGGCTTCGATATCGTTTACGACACGGTGGGCGGTGAAACCCTGGACCTCTCTTTCAAGGCTGCGCGGGTGTATCACGGACATGTCCTCAGTTGCCTTGGGTGGGGGCAGCACAGCCTCGCGCCGCTCTCGTTTCGTGGGGCGACCTATTCAGGTGTGTTCACTTTGCTGCCATTGCTGACGGGCGAGGGGCGTGAGCATCACGGCGAGATTCTTCGGCAAGCGGCAGGTTTGATCGAGGCAGGCAAGCTCAAGCCCATACTCGATCCGCGCCGATTCAACCTGCAAAACGCCGAGACCGCCCATGAGCTGCTGCAATCGGGAGCAGCGCAGGGACGGTTGGTTATCGAGATCTAGTTCAGGGCTTCAAGAACGAAGTCCAATCGATCCTGGCCGAAGAACAGCTGATCATCGACAAACATGCTCGGCGCACCAAATACTCCGCGCTGCACTGCTTTTTCGGTATTGACCTTCAATGCGGCTTTGATCTCTTCCTCGGCGGTCAGAGCCAGCACTTCGTCGGGATCGAAGCCGTTTTGAGTCAATACTGCGGCGACCGTTGCCGGTTCATCGAGGCTGCGACCATCAACCCAGAGCGCTTTGAACAGACAATCGACGAATGCCAAAAAACGCTGCGGATGGCGCAACTGCATGCCAGTGACGGCACGCATCAGCATGAGGGTGTTGATCGGGAAATGCGGGTTGAACTTCAACGGCACGCCATATCGTCTGGCATAGCGGTCAAGGTCCTGAAACATGTATTTCCCCTTGGCCGGAATAGTCGCCGGGGAGGCATTGCCGGTGGCTTTGAAAACGCCACCAAGCAGAATCGGAACGTAGATGAGTTGGCTGTCGGTTTGTTCACAGATCTTGGGCAACTGGGTGTACGCCAGGTAAGTGGCGGGGCTGCCCAAGTCGAAGTAAAACTCCACGGTTTTGCTCATGGTCGTTGCGCTCTGATTGTTGTTGTAGGGGGGGAAGGCTTACCAGCGTTCGCTCCATGGGCGCAGGTCCAGCTCGAAGGTCCAGGCGTCGCGAGGCTGGCTGTGCAGGTACCAATAGTTCTCGGCAATATGCTCGGGGTTGAGAATGCCGTCCTGGTCTTTGGTTGCGTACTTTTCGGGAAAGCTGTCGCGGATGAAATCGGTATCGATCGCACCATCAACGATGACATGGGCGACGTGAATGTTCATCGGCCCCAGTTCACGGGCCATGCTTTGCGCCAAGGCACGAATGCCGTGCTTCGCTCCGGCAAACGCGGCAAACCCGGCGGCGCCGCGCATGCCGGCGGTGGCGCCGGTGAACAGGATCGTTCCCCGTTGTCGCTTGGCCATGCGAATGGCTACCTCGCGGGCATTGAGAAATCCCGAAAAACAGGCCATTTCCCAGATCTTGAAATACTTGCGGGCGGTTTCTTCCAGAATGCTGCAAGGCACGTTTGCGCCGATATTGAAGACAAACGCTTCGATGGGGCCAATGTCGTTTTCAATCTGCTCGATCAAAGCCACCACTTCTTCTTCCTTGCGTGCATCGCAGGCAAAGCCGTGAGCCAGTCCTCCGTCCTCCAGAATCGAATCAACCAGCGGCTGGAGTTTGTCTGCGCTGCGACGGGTGACACAGGCTGTGAATCCTTCCTTGGCAAAACGCTTGGCAATAGCGCCCCCGGTGGCATCGCCAGCACCAACAACCAGTACGACCTTCTTGTTATTCATGGCTAGAGCCCTTTGGTAAACGATCGTTAACTAAACGAACGTTATGCTACGATTCGACAGGCGTCAAGACGATCAACTCTGAGGGAAAGGCCATGCGTTACTCAGCTAATCACAAGCTGCAAACCAGGGAAAAACTACTGCAGAGCAGTGCGGTATCGGCCAAGAGATCCGGTTTTTCGACGGTGGGCGTGGATGGCTTGATGAAGGCGATCGGCTTGAGTGGCGGGGCTTTCTACAGCCACTTCTCCTCAAAGGACGAGTTGTTTGCTTCAGTTGTCGAACGTGAACTGAGGCAAAGTCTGGAGCGATTGGGAGCGGAGCAGGATCGTGACAAGCTCGAGCGTTGCTTGAAGCAGTACCTGAGCATGTCCCACGTCGAACATCCGGAAACGGGCTGTGCACTGCCGGCATTGGGTGCGGAGATAGCCCGTTCCGACGTGACGATTCGCCAG
Source organism: Pseudomonas sp. Sample_10 (assembly GCF_004321495.1). Lineage (NCBI taxonomy): Bacteria > Pseudomonadati > Pseudomonadota > Gammaproteobacteria > Pseudomonadales > Pseudomonadaceae > Pseudomonas > Pseudomonas sp. Sample_10. Next base: position 1,728 of record NZ_RCOE01000169.1, on the reverse strand, counting down.
GAGGCTGAGCACTGGATTTGTCGGTTGCAGGAGAGCTGGGCGCAGGTGCTGGAGAGCGACAGCCTGGCTTGGGCCATCCTGTCGCAATGTATCGGGGCGTTGGTGGTGGCGAGGATGCTCGCCACTACGGAGCTTCAGCATACCGTGCTGAAGTCCAGTTACGATGAAATCGGACGGCAAATGGCGAGTCCGAGAACCTGACAACTCGCAATCTATTTGCAGATGACGATCATGCTGCGACTGGTATAACCGGCAGGATTGAGGCCAAACGGATAGTCACCGGGCTCTTCAACCGCATCGCCTGACTTGGCGATGACCTTGTACCCTTTCGGTGCGCACGAGTTAGTGGCACTGGCGTAGCACTGATCCCAAGAGGACGACAGCCCTGAACAGTTGATGTGCAGCCCTTTCCTGCCATGTTTGACCTGGGTCTTCGATGTCGCTGAGCAGCCCGCAATCGCGAGTACGGCGATCAAAATCAAAATTCGTTTCATTGCTGTCCTTGTTGCTGTCCCGGATCTCGCGCCCGGTCTGGCAGTATTCGCTTTCGCATGAAGCGTGTTGATATCCCTTTCTTCAAAAGTCCATGGCTGACATTGGGTTGCGGGGCTAAACATGGCCTAAATGAGCGGCAAATACCAGAGGCTCGTCAAATCTTGCATCAATCGGCAGCAATGGCAGGCTTGGCGGAGCTGCCCATGGTCATGGTTGCACCAACGGATGCCAGGATGATGCACAAGATAGCCATCCACTGTGACAAAGACAGGTACTCATTGAGGAACAACAGACCTGACAGCGCGCCAAATGCCGGTTCGATGCTCATTAATGTGCCAAATGTTCTGGCGGGCATACGTGTGAGAGCGACCATCTCCAGGGTATAGGGGAGGGCAGTGGACAGAATGGCGACACCGATGGCAATCGGAATCAGTGACGGGGTCAGCAGCGCGGCGCCGGCGTGAACTATGCCTATCGGTGCTACGAACAGGGCGGCAATCATCACCCCTAACGCAGCAGTCTGTACGCCATTGTCGGCTCCGGCTTTTTGCCCGAACAGAATGTACAGTGCCCAGCAAACACCAGCGCCCAGTGCGTAACCGGCACCTACCAGGTCGATACCCGCAGTTGTCGCGCCGGTCGGTATCAGCAATAGCAAGCCAACCGCTGCAAGAGCAATCCACAGGAAATCGATGGCACGGCGTGAAGCATAAATGGCCACGGCCAATGGGCCGGTGAACTCAAGGGCCACGGCGATACCCAGGGGTACTGTGCGCAGTGACATATAGAAGAGGAAGTTCATGCCGCCCAGTGCCATGCCATAGACGATGACAGTGCGCAGGGATTTGGCGCTGAGCTTCGCACGCCATGGGCGCAGGAGCAGCAGCATGATCACGCTGGCAAATATCAAGCGCAAAGTGGTGGTCCCCTGGGCGCCAATAACTGGGAACATGCTTTTCGCCAGGGAAGCTCCGGACTGGATCGATGCCATGGCTATTAAAAGCAGGCCGACCGAGAACAGGGTCGAGGCAAGACTGCGAGGCTGGTCATTCATTGAAAGGCATCGTCCAAAGTAGGGTGAAGCTGGAGCGTAATTGTTGTGTTGGGCAATATACTGCGCATTCCTTGATGGCGCGTCTATATATAAGCAGTGAATTTGCTCATCCTGATAGAAAAACCAAATCAACGCTTGACGGCAGATCTCAGGTGTCTATAATTCGCCCCACTTCCGGC
>NZ_RCOE01000249.1:0-18022 GCF_004321495.1 Pseudomonas sp. Sample_10 | reverse complement strand
ACCCATCAGCGATTGAACCGCTCCACCAACGAGTATTGCGTATTCGCGGTTTTGGTCAGCTCTTCACTCAACAACGCCGAGTTCTGAGCCTGTTCCGAGGTCTGGTCTGCCAGGTCAGAGATGTTGCTGATGTTGCGGCTGATTTCCTCGGCCACGGCACTTTGCTCTTCCGTGGCGGCAGCGATCTGAGTGGTCATGTCGGTGATGTTGGCCACCGCTTCGCTGATCCCCACCAGTGCCTGATCGGCTTCCAGCACCCGCGCCACGCCTTCTTCGGCCTGGCGATGCCCGGCTTCCATGGTCTGTACGGCAGTGCCTGCGGTTTGCTGCAGCTTGGCGATCAGCGCATGAATCTGCCCGGTGGATTCGCTGGTACGTTGCGCCAACTGACGCACTTCGTCGGCGACCACTGCAAAACCACGACCCATCTCGCCGGCCCGCGCCGCTTCGATGGCGGCGTTCAGCGCCAGCAGGTTGGTCTGGTCGGCGATCCCTTTGATCACGTCGACCACGCCACCGATTTCGTCGCTGTCCTTGGCCAGTTGGGTCACGGTCAGGCCGGTTTCCCCAACCACCACCGACAGGCGCTGAATGGCTTCGCGGGTTTCCCCGGCGATGTCGCGCCCGCGCCCGGTCAGGCGATTGGCTTCCTGGGTGGCATCGGCGGTGCGCTGCACATGGCTGGCGACTTCCTGGGTGGTTGCGGCCATCTGATTGACGGCGGTGGCGACTTGCTCGGTTTCGACGCGCTGACGTTCCAGGCCGGTGGAGCTGCTGTGGGCCAGGGCGTCGGACTGCCTGGCCTGATCGGTCAGGTGTTCGGCCGTATCCTGCAGGCGAGTCAGGCAGGTTTTCAAGCGTGCTTCCTGGCTGAGGATCGACATCTCAAGGCGCGCCTGGGCGCCGCGGCTGTCGGTGTACATCTGCGCGATCAACGGGTCGGACGTGGTCTGCTCGGCCAGGCGCAACAAACGCTTGATGCCACGCTGCTGCCAGCTCAGGCCCATCAGGCCCAGCGGCACCGAGAGCGCGGCGGCGAGGGCGAAACCCCACTGCGAGGTCAGGGTGGCACCAATCATGAAACTCAACTGGCTGACCAGAATGAACGGCAGCCAGTCTTGTAGAACCGGCAACCATTTATCGCTGGAAGGAATCGCCGACTTGCCCTGGTTGATGCGTTGGTAGAGCGCTTCGGCGCGGCGGATCTGTTCGGCGGTGGGCTTGACCCGCACCGACTCGTAACCGATCACCTGATTGCCTTCGAAGATCGGTGTCACGTAGGCGTTGACCCAATAGTGATCACCGCTCTTGCAGCGATTCTTGACAATACCCATCCATGGCAAGCCTTGTTTCAGTGTCGCCCACATGTGCGAGAACACCGCGGCCGGAACGTCGGGGTGACGCACCAGGTTATGCGGCGCACGGATCAGTTCTTCACGAGAAAACCCGCTGATCTCGACGAAGTCGTCGTTGCAGTAGGTGATCATGCCTTTGGCATCGGTGGTGGAAATCAACCGTTGCTGGGCCGGGAAGGTCCGTTCGCGTTGTGTAATTGGCTGGTTGTTACGCATGGCTTTTTTAATCCGCAAGGCTTTCAAGTGCTGTATCGGCATCGCCAGCGAATGGTTGAGCTTATTTTTCAATTATCAGCGGTCCGTCGCAAAATGACCCTTGCGTCAGCCGACGAGCATCGGATAGGTGAACAAGCCGAAATGCAGGGCATTCAGACCAAAATGCGTGGCGAGGGCGGCGGCCAGTCCGCCGAAGCGGTAGGCCAGGCCGTAGCCGATTCCGGCCAGGCTCGCCAACAGTACCCATTGCCATCCGGCTCCCGCATGCGCCAAGCCAAACACCAGCGAGGCGAGCAACAGGGCGAGGTTTTCCCCCTGAGCCAGGTTCTTGAAATATCGGCTCAAGCCGCCCTGGATATAGCCGCGGAACAGCGCTTCCTCGACCAGCGTCACCAGCAGCAGATTGTTGAGCAACCATAGCCAGGCAGCGTCTGGCCATTTCGGCGCCCAGGCAATGACGCCCAGCAACAGTGCGCCGCCCAGTGCAAGCACGGCACTCAGGGCCAGCGCGACTGGCGTGGCATACAGGAATAGCCGCAGTGAACGCCGACCGACAATCCACGGACAGACCAGCAATAGCCAGAAACCGATCAGGGGTTTATCCAGATTCAGGTACATGGAAAACCGCACGGCATCGTCGGTGAAACGCTGCGGGTCGATCACCCGACCGTTATGGAAGCCCGGCAACCAGTGCATCGCCAATGCCAGCGCCAGGAAGATGAACAGACCGTGGCCGAGATAGCGGCCGAACGGCAGCTTCGTTTGACGAACGGCGAAACCGGCGATCAGTAACAAGCCGACGGAAATCCCGACAAGCCAGCCGAGACGGCCATAGGCCAGGGCCATGCCATAGCCGAGGGAGAGCAGGGCCAGAAAAGTCCATGGCAGGGCGAACATTGAAAATCCTTTTATCTGAAATTTAAGGGGGCCTGATCCCGCCCCCTGTGGAAGCGAGCCTGCTCACGTAGCGGAGTGTCGTTCAAGATCAGCGGCGAATGGTACACCGTCATCGCGAGCAGGCTCGCTAGCCCATTGATTTTAATGACCCAAACAGAAACACCGCCATCAAGGCGGTGTTGCTGTCAGCGCAGGGGCTACGACGCAATCAACTGCCGCAACACGTAATGCAGAATTCCTCCCGACTTGAAGTACTCCACTTCATTAAGCGTATCGATCCGGCACAGTACCTCGATCCTTTCACTGGTGCCGTTTTCACGGTTGATCACCAGGGTCAGGTTCATTCTCGGCGTCAGCTCAACATCGCTCAGGCCGAGAATATCCAGGGTTTCAGTGCCTCGCAGATTCAGGCTCTTGCGGTTTTGATCGAGCTTGAACTGCAGCGGCAACACCCCCATGCCCACCAGATTGGAGCGGTGAATCCGCTCGAAACTCTCGGCGATGACCGCTTTGACCCCCAGCAGATTGGTGCCCTTGGCCGCCCAGTCACGGCTCGAGCCGGTGCCATATTCTTGCCCTGCGATTACCACCAGCGGCGTCCCCGCGGCTTGATAACGCATGGCGGCATCGTAGATCGCCAACTTCTCTGCGGTGGGGATGTAGAGGGTGTTGCCACCTTCTTCACCACCCAGCATTTCATTGCGAATACGGATGTTGGCGAAGGTGCCGCGCATCATCACTTCATGATTGCCGCGGCGCGAACCGTAGGAGTTGAAGTCCCGTGGCTCCACGCCTTTTTCGCGCAGGTAGCGGCCCGCCGGGCTGTCAGCCTTGATGTTGCCGGCCGGGGAAATGTGGTCGGTGGTCACCGAGTCGCCGAGCAGCGCAAGCACGCGCGCGCCGTTGACGTCCTTCACCACTGGCGGCGGTCCGCCGATGTCATCGAAGAACGGCGGGTGCTGGATATAAGTCGAATCGTCCTGCCAGACGTAGGTCGCCGCTTGCGGCACTTCAATGGCTTGCCACTGTTCATCGCCAGCAAAGACTTCGGCGTACTCCTTGTGGAACATGGCGGTGTTGACCTGCTCCACCGCGTCGGCGATTTCCTGTGTACTTGGCCAAATGTCCCGCAGATAAACCAGATTGCCGCTCTGGTCTTCGCCCAAGGGTTCGCGGCTGAGGTCGATGCGCACGGTGCCGGCCAGTGCATAAGCGACCACCAGTGGCGGCGAGGCCAGCCAGTTGGTTTTCACCAGCGGATGGACCCGGCCTTCGAAGTTACGGTTGCCCGACAGCACCGAGGCTACGGTCAGGTCAGCTTTCTGGATGGCTTTTTCGATCGGTTCCGGCAACGGGCCAGAGTTGCCGATGCAAGTGGTGCAGCCATAGCCCACCAGAGCGAAACCCAGTTCATCGAGGTACTGCGTCAGGCCGGCAGCCTTGTAATAGTCGGTGACCACTTTCGAGCCGGGGGCAAGCGAGCTTTTCACCCAGGGCTTGCGGCGCAGGCCTTTTTCCACGGCTTTTTTCGCCACCAGACCGGCAGCCATCATCACGCTCGGGTTGGAGGTGTTGGTGCAGGAGGTGATCGCGGCAATCACCACTGCGCCGTTTTTCAGCCGCACCGTTTGCCCTTCAAAGTCGTAGTCCACTTCACCGGCCAGATCGGCGTTGCCCACCGCCACACCGCCGCCGCCCTCGCTTTCCAGGCGACCTTCTTCCTTGCTGGTGGGTTTTATTTGCAGGCCGAGGAAGTCGCTGAACGCTTGCGCGACATTCGGCAGTGAAACCCGGTCTTGTGGGCGTTTTGGTCCGGCGAGGCTGGCTTCGACACTGGCCATGTCCAGCGCCAGGCTGTCAGTGAACACCGGTTCCTTACCCGGCAGGCGCCATAAACCTTGCGCCTTGCTGTAGGCCTCGACCAGTTTTACGGTCTCAATCGGGCGCCCGGACAGGCGGAGGTATTCCAGCGTCACGTCGTCCACCGGGAAGAAACCGCAAGTGGCGCCGTACTCCGGGGCCATGTTGGCAATGGTCGCGCGGTCGGCCAGCGGCAGGTCGGCGAGGCCGTCACCGTAGAACTCGACAAATTTCCCCACAACACCTTTCTTGCGCAGCATCTGGGTCACGGTCAACACCAGGTCAGTGGCGGTGATGCCTTCCTTGAGTTTGCCGGTGAGTTTGAAGCCAATCACTTCCGGGATCAGCATCGACACCGGTTGCCCGAGCATCGCCGCTTCCGCTTCAATGCCGCCTACCCCCCAGCCGAGGACGCCGAGGCCGTTGATCATGGTGGTGTGGGAGTCGGTGCCCACCAGCGTATCCGGGAAGGCGTACGTGCGGCCGTCCTCGTCTTTGGTCCAGACGGTGCGGCCCAGGTATTCCAGGTTGACCTGGTGACAAATGCCGGTGCCCGGCGGCACCACGCTAAAGTTATCAAAGGCGCTTTGGCCCCAGCGCAGGAACGCGTAGCGCTCGCCGTTGCGTTGCATTTCGATATCGACGTTCTGTTCGAAAGCGCTGCTGGTGGCGAATTTGTCGACCATCACCGAATGGTCGATCACCAGGTCGACGGGGGAGAGCGGGTTGATCCGCTGCGGATCGCCACCGGCCTTGGCCATCGCCGCGCGCATGGCGGCCAGGTCGACCACCGCAGGTACACCGGTGAAGTCTTGCATCAGCACGCGCGCCGGGCGGTACTGGATTTCGCGGTCGGAACGGCGCTCCTTGAGCCAGGCGGCAATCGCCTTGAGATCGGCGCCGGTCACGGTTTTTTCATCTTCCCAGCGCAGCAGGTTTTCCAGCAGCACTTTCAACGACATGGGCAGCTTGTCCAGATCACCCAGGCTTTTGGCGGCATCGGGCAGGCTGAAATAGTGGTAGGTCTTGTCGTCGACTTGCAGGGTTTTCAAAGTCTTCAGGCTATCGAGGGACGGCATTACGATCACTCCTTTAAGTCCGCACGGCTGCAGACTGAGGGGACGGGCAGAGCATTAAACCTAGCCCTGTTTCAAGTAGCTGGCTAATAACTGGACTCTATGGACAGACCCCAGGTTCCGATCTCGGCTATCATGCGCCGGTTTTCGTGACAGGCTTTGCTGCAGAGCAAGCCTGGGCATCGCGCAGTGGTTGAATGTCTCGCCATCTGCCCAGGAGTAAGAATGAACACCCTATTCATGCATTGCCGGCCGGGCTTCGAAGGCGAAGTCTGTTCGGAGATTTCCGACCTTGCCGCACAACTGAACGTGGCCGGTTATGCCAAGGCCAAGGCTGCCAGCGCCTGCGCCGAATTTGTCTGTACCGAAGAAGACGGCGCCGAGCGCCTGATGCGTGGTCAGCGTTTTGAACGACTGATCTTCCCGCGCCAATGGGCGCGGGGTATTTTCATTGATCTGCCGGAAACCGACCGCATCAGCGTAATCCTCGCACACATGGCGGATTTTCCCGTGTGCGGCAGCCTTTGGCTGGAAATGGTCGATACCAACGATGGCAAGGAACTGTCGAACTTCTGCAAAAAGTTCGAAGTGCATTTGCGCAAAGCGCTGATGGCGGCTGGCAAACTGGTAGATGATGCCAATAAACCGCGCCTGCTACTGACGTTCAAGAGCGGGCGTGAAGTGTTCGTCGGCCTGGCCGAGTCGAATAATTCGGCGATGTGGCCGATGGGCATTCCGCGTCTGAAGTTCCCTCGCGAGGCGCCGAGCCGTTCGACCTTGAAGCTGGAGGAGGCCTGGCACCACTTTATCCCGCGTGATCAGTGGGACGAACGCTTGCACAGTGACATGACTGGCGTCGACCTCGGTGCCGCACCGGGTGGCTGGACCTGGCAACTGGTCAACCGCGGCATGCTGGTGACCGCGATCGACAACGGGCCGATGGCCGAAAGCCTGATGGACACCGGCCTGGTGCAGCACTTGATGGCCGACGGTTTCACCTTCAAGCCCAAGCAACCGGTGGACTGGATGGTCTGCGACATCGTCGAGAAACCGGCGCGCAACGCCGCGATGCTCGAGGAGTGGATCGGCGAGGGGCATTGCCGCGAAGCAGTGGTCAACCTCAAGCTGCCGATGAAACAGCGCTATGCCGAGGTGAAGCGCCTGCTGGAGCGGATTGCCGATGGCTTCAAGGCCCGGGGCATCAAGGTCGAGATCGGCTGCAAGCAGCTGTACCACGACCGTGAAGAAGTGACCTGTCATTTGCGTCGGATCGACGTGAAGAAACCCAAGTCCCGCTGAAACCCTGTGAATTGATCGTTCCCACGCTCCGCGTGGGAACGCATCCCGTGACGCTCTGCGTCACATCCGGAAGCGGAACGCAGAGCGTCCCCGGCGGCATTCCCACGCGGAGCGTGGGAACGATCAGGCAGGTGGGCGTTCTGCCACAGATGACGTCAAGCTCGGCAATGCGCGACAATGCCGGCAAGTTTCAGGAGTTGATCATGAGTGAAATGCTTGATACGCCGGTTGACGGCACCCTCGACGCCACCGGCCTCAACTGTCCGGAACCGGTGATGATGCTGCACCAGCACATCCGTGACCTGGTCCCCGGCGGTTTGCTCAAGGTGATCGCCACCGATCCGTCGACTCGTCGCGATATTCCCAAGTTCTGCGTGTTTCTCGACCACGAACTGGTGGGCCAACATGAAGATGCAGGGACTTACCTGTACTGGATTCGCAAAAAGTCCGTTTGACGGACAAAAAAAAAGACCTGCAAAAGCAGGTCTTTTTTTGGGTTATCAGCCCACCGAGCGGCTGAGGCGAATGCGTTTGCGCGCACTGCGGGTCAGCCGTATCGACAGCATCAACGCCGCACAACTCAAACCGGCGATCAGGCCTTCCCACAGCCCGCTCGGGCCGCTGGCCGGGCCGAGCCAATCGGTCAGCCCCAGCACATACCCAACCGGCAGCCCGATGCCCCAATAGGCGAACAACGTCAGGATCATCGTCACCCGTGTGTCCTGGTAGCCACGCAGCGCTCCGGCGCAGATCACCTGAATGGCATCCGAGAACTGATACAGCGCGGCGTAGACGATCAGCATCGACGCAATCTGGATCACTGCCTTGTCGGGCGTGTAGATCGAAGCGATAGGTTCGCGCAGGCAGAGGATCAGTGTCGCCGAAAATGCAGCGAACACCAGCGCTGCACCGAGCCCGACTTTCGCCGCGAACCGCGCCTGCCACGGGTTGCCTGCGCCCAATGCCTGGCCGACCCGCACGGTTACTGCCATGCCCAGCGAGTAAGGAATCATGAACAGTAGCGAGCTGATGTTCAGGGCGATCTGGTGGCCGGCCACGACGGTGGAGCCGAGGCTACCGATCAACAGGGCGATGACCGCGAAGATGCTCGACTCGGCGAAGACTGCGATACCGATTGGCAGGCCAATGCCGACCAGGCGCTTGATCACCGCCCATTGCGGGCGATCGAAGCGCACCAATACGCGAGTACGCGCATAGAACGGCGCCCAGAAAGTCCAGCCGGCCATGCTCAGCGCCATGAACCACATCACGATGCCGCTGGCCCAGCCGCAACCGACGCCACCCAGGGCCGGGGCGCCGAAATGGCCGTAGATCAGCGCATAGTTCAGCGGGATATTCAGTAACAGGCCGCACAAGCCAATGACCATGCTCGGACGAGTCCGGCCCATGCCGTCGCTGTAGCAGCGCAGCACATAATAAAAGGCCATGCCCGGCAAGCCGAAAGCGATGCCATGCAGGTAACCCATGCTGGGTTCGATCAATTGTGCATCGACTTTCATCCAGTGCAGGATCGGCTCGGCCGCGAGCAACAGACCACTGCCGATCAACCCGACACACAGTGCGAGCCACAATGCCTGGCGTACCAGAGGACCAATCTGGTCAAACTGCCCGGCGCCAAAACGTTGCGCGACCTTGGGAGTGGTGGCCAGCAGAACGCCGGACATCAGCAGGTAGACCGGAATCCAGATCGAGTTGCCCAGCGCCACCGAGGCCAGATCCCGCGGGCTGACGCGGCCGGCCATCACCGCATCGACAAAGCCCATGGCGGTGGTGGCCAATTGCGCGACCATGATCGGCATAGCCAGGCTGAGCAAGCCTTTGAGCTCCATGCGTACGGGAGTCGTCCGCGCAGGAGCCGCGGCGACGGTGTTTTCAATGACAGGGTTCAATAGCGAAGCGTCCAAAAGGGTTTTGATGCACAGGCGCGCATTCTACGCGTTGACGCAGCGGTCAGGAAAAGACCAGTGTTAGGGATTTGTAAACACTTGCCAGCAGCGTGCTAGGCGCGATGTGCCATCTACGCCTACACTGCCGATCCGCCAAAGGAGCCTGCCATGCTGATTGTTGCCGACGAAAACATCCCCCTGCTCGATGCCTTCTTCGAAGGTTTCGGTGAAATCCGCCGGGTGCCGGGTCGATCCATTGACCGCGCCACCGTCGAACAGGCCGACGTGCTGCTGGTGCGCTCAGTGACCAACGTCAACCGCGCGTTGCTCGACGGCAGCAAAGTGCGCTTTGTCGGCACCTGCACCATCGGCACCGATCACCTGGACCTCGATTACTTCCGGCAGGCCGGTATCACCTGGTCCAGTGCGCCGGGTTGCAACGCCCGGGGCGTGGTCGACTATGTGCTCGGCAGCTTGTTGACCCTGGCCGAAATCGAAGGCGTCGATCTGACGCAGCGCACCTACGGCGTAGTCGGGGCCGGCGAAGTGGGCGGGCGATTGGTCAAGGTCCTGCAGGGGCTGGGCTGGAAGGTGCTGGTCTGCGACCCGCCACGTCAAGCTGTTGAAGGTGGTGATTACGTCAGTCTCGAGGACATCATCGCGCAGTGCGACGTGATCAGCCTGCACACACCGCTAACCAAGCAAGGCCCGCAGTCGACCTGGCATCTGTTTGATAAAAAACGCTTGAACCAGCTCAAGCCCGGTGCCTGGCTGATCAATGCCAGTCGTGGTCCGGTGGTCAACAATGCTGCCTTGCGCGATGTGTTGCTGGAGCGCGAAGACCTGCAGGCGGTGCTGGATGTCTGGGAAGGGGAGCCGGAAGTCGATGTGGCGCTGGCCGAGCTTTGCGTTCTGGCAACGCCGCACATTGCCGGCTATAGCCTTGATGGCAAGCAGCGCGGTACCGCGCAAATCTACCAGGCCTACTGCGATTTCCTCGGGCAACCGGCCCAGGTCCGCTTGAGTGATTTGTTGCCGGCGCCGTGGTTGTCGCAAGTGACCTTGAACGCGCAAAGCGATCCGGCCTGGGCATTGGCGATGTTGTGCCGTGGCGTGTACGACCCGCGCCGCGACGATGCGGATTTTCGCCGCAGCCTTGTAGGCAGCGTGAGCGAGCAGCGTGCGGCATTCGATTTGTTACGCAAGAATTATCCGTCGCGTCGTGAGATCGATGGCTTGCAGGTGCGGATCGAAGGGGATGCGCCGGTACTGCGGCAGATTGTGGCGGCGTTGGGCGCGACAATTATTTAAAGATCATCACTGTAGAGCTGCCACAACAGGCAGGCATAAAAAACCCGGCCAACCAGGGCCGGGTCAAGAAGACGGTGGCTATATCACTTTTTTTCGGCAGGCTTGACCAATCGCTTGTCCAGATCGCGGCAAGCTTTCTGGATCATGTCTTCAGTGATCGGTACTTCGCGGCCCTGTTCATCGATAATCGAGCAACCCAGAGACTGGTCTGGCTGCGTGCGGATCACTTGAATCTTGTCATCGCTGCTGTTTTGCAAGGACATGGCCTGTCTCCTCATCAGGTTGTGTACCCACTCTAAAACCGCCAGGTGACCAGGCTGTGACATTTCCCTGCGATCACTCCCGGACGGCAATATCAGTCCACCAGAAATATCGTGGTGTTGCCACCCGAACTTTAGACCGATAGCGTCTAGCCCCTAGTCTTGATGGACATAATTAACCTGACTCATTGTGATTTACCAAGTTCCACCCCATTGATCGGTGTAAGTTGCTTTTCTCAGTTGCTCTCGCCTGGATGATGCCGATGCTCACTGTTCGCCACCGCCGTGCCATTCGTCTGGCCAGCCGTTTCATCGCGCCCTATCGCTGGCATGCATTGGGTGCCTTGCTGGCGTTGGTCGTCACGGCGGGCATTACCCTGTCCATGGGGCAGGGCATACGCATGCTGGTGGATCAGGGCTTCATGACCCAGTCACCGCATTTGCTCAACCAGTCCATCGGCGTGTTCATGCTGCTGGTATTGGGGCTGGCGGTCGGCACCTTCGCCCGGTTTTATCTGGTGTCGTGGATCGGCGAGCGCTGTGTCGCCGATATTCGCCGGCAGGTTTTCAACCATTTGATCTATCTGCATCCAGGGTTTTATGAAAACAACCGCAGCTCGGAAATTCAATCGCGACTGACTGCCGATACCACACTGCTGCAATCGGTGATCGGCTCTTCGCTGTCGATGTTCCTGCGGAACCTGTTGATGGTCATCGGCGGGATCGTCCTGCTGTTCATTACCAATCCCAAACTCACCAGCATCGTTGTCGTCGCCTTGCCATTGGTGATTGCGCCGATCCTGATTTTTGGCCGACGCGTGCGCAACCTGTCGCGCTTGAGCCAGGACCGCATCGCCGATATCGGCAGTTATGTCTCCGAGACCCTCAGCCAGATCAAAACCGTGCAGGCCTACAACCACCAGGCCCAGGACCAGCAGCGGTTTGCCGTAACCGTTGAAGACGCATTCAACACCGCGCGCAGACGCATCTTTCAGCGGGCCTGGCTGATTACCCTGGTCATCGTCCTGGTTCTGGGTGCAGTCGGGGTCATGCTCTGGGTCGGCGGCATGGACGTGATTGCCGGGCGCATTTCAGCGGGGGAGCTGGCGGCGTTCGTTTTTTACAGCCTGATCGTTGGCAGTGCATTCGGCACCTTGAGCGAAGTGATTGGCGAATTGCAACGTGCGGCCGGCGCAGCTGAGCGGATCGCCGAATTGTTGCGCTCGGAAAATATCATCCGGCCACCGACGACTGGTCTGGTGGCCTTGCCCGCGCGGGTGAAGGGCGAGCTGGTGCTTGAGGATGTGCGTTTTTCCTACCCGTCGCGTCCCGAAAGCTATGCGGTCGATGGCTTGAGCCTGAGCATCCGCTCGGGCGAAACCCTGGCATTGGTCGGGCCTTCGGGGGCAGGCAAGTCGACCGTGTATGACTTGCTGCTGCGCTTCTACGACCCCTCCGAGGGACGCATCCTGCTTGATGGCACTGAATTGACCCGGCTCGATCCTTTGGATTTGCGTCGTTGTTTCGCCCTGGTCTCGCAGTCCCCAGCACTGTTTTTCGGCAGCATCGAAGAGAACATCCGCTACGGCAATCCGTCGGCAACGCTCGCCGAGGTCCAGGAGGCGGCAAAAATCGCCTACGCCCACGACTTTATCGAAGCCATGCCCAACGGTTACCAGACGCATCTGGGCGATGGCGGCCTCGGCTTGTCCGGCGGCCAGCGCCAGCGTCTGGCGATCGCCCGGGCGCTGCTGGTGGACGCGCCGATCCTCTTGCTTGACGAAGCCACCAGCGCCCTCGATGCGCAAAGCGAGCATCTGATCCAGCAAGCCCTGCCGAGCCTGATGAAAAACCGCACGACCCTGGTCATCGCCCATCGGCTGGCCACGGTAAAAAACGCCGACCGTATCGCCGTGATGGACCAAGGGAAAGTGGTGGCGGTGGGCACGCATCAAGAACTCATTGCCAGCAATGCGCTGTATGCGCGGTTGGCGGCGTTGCAGTTCAGTGATGGCCAGGCAGAACTCGAACTTCCCCCGGTAAGAGCCGTCGAGTGAAGCAAGGCTGCGATCTTTTGATCTTGATTTAACAAAAATGCCCGCATCAATCGATGCGGGCATTTTTGTGTCCCAAGGAGAAGCACGGATCAAAAGATCGCAGCCTCGCCAGCTCCAACAGGGCTATTACTGATCGTCGAAATAACGCTCATGCCAATCCACGATCGGCTGTGGCGAGTTGAGTTTCTGGCCGTAGATCACCGAGTACGACAACACGTTTTGCACGTACTGGCGGGTTTCGTCGAACGGAATGCTTTCCACCCACACGTCGAAGCTCAGGTGGTCGGCACCGCGCAGCCACTGACGAACACGCCCGGGGCCGGCGTTATAGGCGGCGGAGGCGAGGACGCGGTTGCCGTTGAACTGGCTGTGCACCTGGCTCAGGTAGGCGGCACCGAGCTGAATATTTTTGTCCGGGTCGAACAGCTGCTGCGGCGACGCGTACGGAATGCTGAACTTGCGTGCGGTTTCCTTGGCCGTGGCGGGCATCAACTGCATCAGGCCCGACGCGCCGACGCCGGAACGGGCGTCTTCCATGAAGGCACTTTCCTGACGGGTGATGGCGAATGCCCAGCTTGGATGTAAGCCGCGATTCTTCGCTTCACGTACCAGCGTGTTGCGGTGGGCCATCGGGAATCGTATATCCAGATCGTCCCAATACTGCGCTTGGCTGATCGTGCGAATGGCCGGGAAATACCATTTGAGGTCGTAGGCCAGCTTGGCCTGGGCAACCATTTCGTCGCGGTTGAAGTGGCGACTGACGTGGTACCACTCACGACGACCGTCGACAATTTGCCCGCGAGCATGAAATTCCAGAGCACGGCGTATACCGGGGGTGTTGCGAACCTTGTTGATCAGCGCCTGGCTCATCACCAGCGGTTTGTTGTTCAACGAATAGGCGGATTGCGAACGATCTGCCGCGAGAAATCCGTAGAAGTCACGTTCGCGAGCAAGATTTTTGTAGAGGTTTTGCGGTTCTGGGCTTTGCGGTTGTGCCAGCTCCAGGCTACGGGCCTGCCAGTAACGCCAGCGGTTAGTGGTGGCGAGGTCCTGGGGCAGGCGGCGGGTCAACTGATAAGCGTCGTCCCAGCGAGCCAGGCGCAATAACAGGCGCATACGCCATTCGGACACGGTGTTGTCGCGCAGTTCCGGGTCGTACCTGGTCATCATGTCCAGCGCGCGGCTGTCGAAGCGTTTGGCGAGGGTCAATCCGATTTCCCGGGCGATCGCGACTTTTTCATCCCGGGAGAAATGCATGCTGCTGGCATACCCGTCGAGCAGATTCATGGCCCTGTCCGGGTCCTGGCGGGCGAGACGGCGCAGGCCGAGGCTGACCACATCGGACATCGGTTCGTCAGCTGGCGTGAAGCGTGATGGCTGATTCAACAATTCCGGGTTTTGCGCCACATCGATCAGCAAGCGGCCGCGAGGGGCGAGGGTGGTGAGGCCGTTCACCAGGCTGGTGGCCAGTGGATAGTTGCGCGCCTGAGCGGCGAGCTTGGTGCGTTCCCAACGTTTCTGTTCGGTTAACTGGCCGTCGGCGGCCCACATGCCGAACAGCGCATCACACGCCGCCGGTTGCGATTTCCCGGACAGCCACAGCTTGTTGGCGTTGGCGTAACCCTCGGACTTGAGGTTGTGGCTGATCTGATACTGCGCATTCAGGCAGTCCAACTCAGTGAAGTTGAGCTTGGGGTCGTAATACTTGATGAAAGTCGCCCAATCACCCCGTTCGGCCAGCCAGCGCAACCAGCGCAGTTTCATCCAGTTGGCCTGCGGCAGGTCGCCATGCTCGGCGAGAAATTTTTCGATCTCGGCGTTGCTCGCGGTTTTCAGACGTGCGGTCAGCTCATCGTAGGCGAGGTAGGGTTCCAGCGGATAATCGGCCAAGGCCTGGCTGTAACGGAAATACGGGCCGCTATCGCCCTTGGCCAGGGCGCGTTTGGCTTCATCGTAATACTGGCGTTGGGTGGAGAGGTCTACGGCCTGGGCGGATTGAACGGCAGCGGCAGACAGTAAAAAACACGACAAAAAATTGAAAAGGCGACTGCGCATGAGACGTCCGGACAGATAAACCATGACAAGAGTGCTGGCGATGCTCGCACTGAATTATCCGTAGCTTAGCCTTTTGCCAGCAGCGGGTGAAAGCTTTGCGGACCTGTCTGCATCAGTTCGCAACATTTGTTGTGCAGAGTGCTTCGACAGTGAAATTGCCGGCCTTCTGAAGCCTCGATTCAGGTAGAATGCGCGCCCGGTTTTTGGAGAAGCTCATGACCCTGCTCAAATTCAGCGATGTGTCCCTTGCTTTCGGCGCTATGCCGTTGTTGGACAAGGTGTCCTGGCAGATCGCCCGTGGTGAGCGGGTGTGCATCATCGGCCGCAACGGCACTGGCAAGTCCAGCATGATGAAGCTCGTCAAGGGCGACCAGAAGCCCGATGATGGCTCGGTTTGGCGCGCACCCGGCCTCAAGATTGGTGAATTGCCGCAAGAATTGCCAGTAGCCGACGAGCGGACCGTGTTCGATGTGGTAGCCGAAGGCCTGGACGGTGTCGGTGCCTTGCTGGCCGAGTATCACCACCTGAGCCAGAACATCGTCACCGATGCCGACCTGGACAAGCTGATGCACGTCCAGCACGACCTCGAAGCCCGCGATGGCTGGCGTTTGCAGACGCTGGTCGACAGCACGCTGAGCCGCCTGCAGCTACCGGCAGACAAGACGCTGGCCGAGTTGTCCGGTGGTTGGCGCCGCCGCGTCCTGCTGGCCCAGGCCCTGGTTTCCGAACCGGATCTGCTGCTGCTCGATGAGCCAACCAACCACCTGGACATCGGTGCGATCGCCTGGCTCGAAGAGGCGCTGAAGGATTTCCAGGGCGCCGTGCTGTTCATCACGCACGACCGTTCTTTCCTACAGAACCTGGCAACCCGCATCCTCGAACTGGATCGTGGCGGCCTGATCGACTGGAACGGCGACTACGCCAGTTTCCTCGTGCATAAAGAAGCCGAGCTGGCCGCCGAGGCCACTGCCAATGCGCTGTTCGACAAACGCCTGGCTCAGGAAGAGGTGTGGATCCGCCAAGGCATCAAGGCTCGCCGGACCCGTAACGAGGGCCGCGTGCGTGCCTTGAAAGCGTTGCGCGTCGAGCGCAGCGAACGTCGCGAGCGCACCGGTAAGGCCAATATCCAGCTGGAAATCGCCGACAAATCCGGCAAGCAGGTGATGGTGCTCGAGAACGTGAGCTTTGCTCATCCGGGCGGGCCGTTCCTGATCAAGGATTTCTCCATGGTGTTGCAGCGCGGCGACCGTATCGGCCTGCTCGGCGCCAACGGTACCGGCAAGACCACGCTGCTCAAGCTGATGCTCAGCGGTCTGCAACCTACCAGTGGCAAAGTGGAAGAGGGCACGAAGATCGACGTCGCCTACTTCGACCAGTTGCGCCACCAGCTGGATCTGGAAAAGACCGTGATCGATAACGTCGCCGAAGGTCGCGATTTCATCGATATCGACGGCCAGAGTCGTCACGTGCTGAGCTATCTCGGCGACTTCCTGTTCAGCCCGCAGCGTGCCCGCACGCCGGTCAAGGCGCTGTCCGGTGGCGAGCGTGCCCGTCTGTTGCTGGCCAAGCTGTTCAGCAAACCGGCGAACCTGCTGGTACTCGACGAACCGACCAACGACCTCGACGTGGAAACCCTCGAGCTGCTGGAAGAGGTGCTGTTGACCTTCAACGGCACCGTGCTGATGGTCAGCCACGACCGGGCATTCCTCGACAACGTAGTCACCAGCACCCTGGTCTTCGAGGGCGAAGGCAAGGTTCGCGAGTACGTCGGTGGTTACCAGGACTGGCTGCGTCAGGGCGGCTCGCCGCGCCTGCTGGGCGTGACCGAGAGCAAGTCTGGCAAGGCCGACTTGAACTCCGCGGTGGTCAAGGCTGAGCCCGCGCCAGTGGTGGCAGCGGTCGAAGCACCAGCGAAGAAAAAACTCAGCTACAAGTTGCAGCGCGAGTTGGAAGCGTTGCCGGGCCAGATCGATGCCATGGAGCAGCAGATTGCTGCTGTTGAAGCCCAGATGGCGGATGCCGGGTTCTATCTGCGGCCGGCGGCTGAAACCGCGGCGGTGATCGCTCAGTTGGCGCAGTTGCAGGCTGAGCTCGACGTGATGGTCGAGCGCTGGGCCGAACTGGATGCCTGATTGATCGTGTAATAAAAAAGCCCGACCTCGGTAACGCGAGTGTCGGGCTTTTCATATGCCATTGAATTGAATCAGTTTCCTGTCTGAGCGAGCTATCAGGATTTGCTTTGCAGGCGTACCGCAAGCACATCGCAAGGCGCGCCGTGGAGCACGTCATTGGCAGTGGACCCCAGCAGCAATGCAAGGCCATGTCGGCCATGGCTGCCCACCACGATCATGTCGCATCCTTGTTCCTTGGCCAGATGGTGAATTTCCTGGCGTGGCTGGCCGTAGGTCAGATGGCTGTACTCCCGGGAAAGCTCCGGATACTTGACGATCAGCCGCTCCAGACGTTCCTTGGCCTGATCGAACTGCTGTTGTTGCAGTTGTGACAGGTCCATCGGCACATCGCCGCCGAAGGCCATGGCCATCGGTTCGACGATATGCACCAGGGACAGCTTCGCACCGTTGCTCACCGACAGCTCGCGAGCGCGGTGGATTACAGGGTCGCACTCTTCGGTTAGATCTACAGCGACCAGAATATGGTTGTAGGGCATGAGGTGCTCCTCCTGAGGGATGCAATATTGGTAAGTATGGCTGGTTTCAAGCGCAGTGGTTCCAAAGTGGCTCAATGCGCTCATTCAAAATCGGGAGTACAGATATGACGGTCTGGATAGTGGTGTCAATCCTGCTGGTGGTACTCAGCCCTCTGGCATGGTTGCGACCATCACGTCATCAGAGCGGTCGGATGGCCCTGCGCATGGAGGCGCGGCGCATTGGCCTGGCCATGCAACTGGCGCCCCAGGAGTGGCCGCACTGGCTCGCTCAGGAACCGCCGAACCCCTGTGCCCAGTACCATCGACCGCGGCGCGGCAGTCAGCCAGCCTGCTGGAGTTATTGGCAGAAAACGCCGGGGGTGTGGGTGAACCAGTGGCAGGAGCTCTGTGAAGATCCTGCGTTGCTGATTCATTTCGAAAAGTTGCCAGGCAACGTTTTCAAGATCGAAGCCGACAAACAAATGATCACTTTGTATTGGGGAGAAAAGGGCGAAACCGAAGTTTTGCAACAAATCGATGCGACCCTCAAGGCGCTCGCCTGACCCCAGGCCCCCGCAGGAGCGATGAGGCAATAAAAAGCCCGACAACATCATCGGGCGGGGGTGGCCAGGCAGGCCGGTAATTTGGTTTGCGCAGATCTTACGCTGGGTATTCACCGCAGCGTTCAAAAATTTTCTATCGAGTCCCGCCAGCGTAGCTTGTTAAACACAGGCTGCGGCGAATTAGGGCGACTTTTCTAATGATTGATCCTATGAATGGCAGCACATGCACCCGCGTGTTAGAGAGCTTCGTCTTACAGAAATGACCGCAAAGTCGAGTTTCAACCCGCATTTTGGGCGATTGACAATTGTCGGAAATTCCGTGAAGGTGGCGTACCCAAATCAAACGGGCGTATGAATTGAGCGTTTGTATTTCAGATCGCTCCTACAGAATCCCGACTATCGCGTTGGCGGGTGTGCCGGGGGAATGGGCGTAGCATCGACGTTTAACGTCCCTGCCGAGCCATTCGCCTGCGTCCGACGTGTACTGTTCAGCTTCCATATCGTGGAGATCAGTTGATG
>NZ_RCOE01000124.1:0-2818 GCF_004321495.1 Pseudomonas sp. Sample_10 | reverse complement strand
TTGCCCTTGTACAACGCCAGCATGGCGAAGCCGTAGGTGATCGAACTGAACAACAGCAGAGCGGTTTCGCCCAGCACGTATGGCAGTTCGAAGATGTCGTGGCCCGACGGGCCACCCGCTACGTTGTTAACCAGTACCGCGTATACCGCAAAGATCGATGCAAACAGAATGCAGTCGGTCATCAGGTAGAGCCAGAAACCGTATACGGTCATCTCGCCCGAGTCGTGGTGGTGGTCATCGTGCCCATGGTCACCATGGGCGTGTCCAACATTGGTCACTAAGTTCGACATGGTTTAAGCCTGTTCCAACGAGGTTTCAACACGGGTGGCGGTGGCCGGGATTTTCCCTGCCGCGACCAGACGCTTGTGCTGCTCGGCTTCGATGCGCTCGATCGTTTCTACCGGGACCATATAGCCCTGGTCGTCACGTGCAGCGTGGATCGCGAAGTAGACGACAGTGCCTACCAGGCTGGCGATGGCCAGCCACCAGATGTGCCAGATCATGGCGAAACCGAACACGGTCAACAGAGCACCCATGACCACACCGGTGGCGGTGTTGTTTGGCATGTGGATCGGCTCGTACTTGGCCGGAGCCTTGTACGCGGTGCCGTTTTCCTTGGCTTCGGTGAACGGGTCGATGCAGTCAGCCTTAGGCAGCACAGCGAAGTTGTAGAACGGTGGTGGCGACGAGGTCGACCATTCCAGCGTGTGGGCATTCCACGGGTCACCGTGTTCGCACATGTTCTCTGGCTTGTTGCGGTCACGCACACTGACGTACAGCTGGATCAGTTGGCAGGCGATACCGAAAGCGATCATCACCGCACCGAACATGGCGACGTACAGGTACGGCACCCACTCAGGGTTGGTGGTGGCGTTCAGACGACGGGTCATGCCCATGAAGCCCAGTGCATAGAGCGGCATGAACGCGACGAAGAAGCCCGAGATCCAGAACCAGAACGCTGCTTTACCCCAGCCTTCGTGCAGCTTGAAGCCGAACGCTTTCGGGAAGTAGAACGCGAAGCCAGCGATGTAACCGAATACCGCACCGCCAATGATCACGTTGTGGAAGTGCGCGATCACGAACAGGCTGTTGTGCAGCACGAAGTCAGCACCCGGGATGGCCAGCAGTACGCCGGTCATGCCGCCGATGGCGAAGGTCACCATGAAGCCCAGGGTCCACAGCACCTGGCTGGTGAAACGCAGACGGCCCTGGTAAATGGTGAACAGCCAGTTGAACAGCTTCACACCCGTCGGGATGGAGATCAGCATCGTCGCCAGACCGAAGAAGGCGTTGACGCTCGCACCCGAGCCCATGGTGAAGAAGTGGTGCAGCCAAACCATGAAGCCCAGTACCGAGATCGCGCCCGAGGCGTAGATCATCGAGTGGTGGCCGAACAGTTTCTTGCCGGTGAACGCCGAGATCACTTCCGAGAAGATGCCGAATGCCGGCAGGATCAGGATGTAAACCTCAGGGTGGCCCCAGGCCCAGAACAGGTTGACGTACATCATCGGATTGCCACCAAGTTCATTGGTGAAAATGTGGAAATCCATGTAACGGTCAAGGGTCAGCAGTGCCAGGGTAGCGGTCAGGATCGGGAACGAAGCCACGATCAGGACGTTGGCCCAGGTGCAGGTCCAGGTGAAGATCGGCATGTCCATCAGCTTCATGCCAGGGGTACGCATTTTCAGCACGGTGGCCAGGAAGTTGACCCCCGTCAGCGTCGTACCTAGCCCGGATAGCTGTAGCGCCCAGATGTAGTAATCCATCCCCACGCCCGGGCTGTATTGCAGGCCCGACAGCGGCGGATAGGCAACCCAACCGGTCTTGGCGAATTCGCCGACGCCCAGGGACAGGTTGATCAGCACTACGCCCGATACCAGCAGCCAGAAACTCAGGGAGTTCAGGAACGGGAAGGCAACGTCACGCGCGCCGATCTGCAGCGGCACTGCAAGGTTCATCAGGCCGGTGAAGAATGGCATCGCCATGAAGATGATCATGATCACACCGTGAGCGGTGAAGATCTGGTCATAGTGTTCAGGTGGCAGGTAGCCAGGCGAACCCTCGGTGGCCATGGCCAGCTGGGTACGCATCATGATGGCGTCGGCAAAGCCGCGCAGCAGCATGACCATGGCGACGATGATGTACATCACGCCGATTTTCTTGTGGTCGACCGACGTCAGCCACTCGGTCCACAAGTAGGTCCACTTCTTGAAGTAGGTGATTGCAGCGAACAGTGCCAGACCACCGAGCGCGATCATGGCGATGGTCACCATCACGATCGGTTCGTGGAACGGGACCGCTTCCCAACTTAATTTACCAAACATCGTTTACTCCTCTGCCCCGGCAGCTGAATGCGAGTTCATGTCCGTAGCGGCCACTTCTTTCTCTTTCTTCTCGTGCTTCACCTTAGGACCCGGTTTCATGCCTTCGTACTTGTCGACGATGATCTGGAACAGGTTCGGCGTAACCGAGGAGTAGAGCTCGACTGGGTTGTTCTGGCTCTGCTTGGAAAGGGCTGCGTATTCAGCTTGTTCAAGCTGTTTAGGTGCCTTTTTGACTTCACTTACCCAGGCGTCGAATTCTTCCTGGGAAGTTGCGATCGCTTTGAATTTCATACCGGTGAAACCGGCGCCGCTGTAGTTGGCGGAGATGCCTTCCATTTCAGCGTTGCGGTCGGCGATCAGGTGCAGCTTGGTCTGCATGCCCGCCATCGCGTAGATCTGGCCACCCAGGCCCGGGATGAAGAACGAGTTCATCACGGCGTCGGAGGTGATCTTGAAGTTGATTGGCGTGTGCGCCGGGAACACGATCTTGTTGA